>CAJGDF010000008.1 GCA_904502105.1 uncultured Clostridia bacterium | reverse complement strand
ATCTGCGCTTACGGGAGAATCCGTTCCGTCAGAAAAAGATGCGGAGCTTATCATTGATGAAAAAGCACCAATCGGCGACCGTACAAATATGGTATTCTCCGGCTGCAGCATAACATACGGCACAGCTCTTGCAATCGTAACCTCTACGGGTATGAACACCGAAATGGGTAAAATAGCAAATCTTCTTGACGGAGAATCCGACTCTCAGACACCGCTTCAGCAAAAACTTGCTCAGCTCGGCAAATATCTCGGTATCGTTGCGCTCATTGCATGTGCCATAGTATTTGTTGTAGGTCTGTTAAGCGGCATTCCCATAATGGAAATATTTATGACAGCCGTTTCTCTTGCAGTATCAGCTATTCCAGAAGGTCTTCCCGCGATCGTTACGATAGTTCTCTCTATCGGCGTTCAGAGAATGGCAAAGAAAAATGCTCTTATCCGCAGACTTCCCGCTGTTGAAACTCTCGGAAGCGCATCTATCATCTGCTCTGACAAAACAGGTACACTTACCCAGAACCGCATGACCCTTATCAAGGCTTACCTTGACGGAAACAAAGATACCGAAAACATCAGCGAAAGCAACTCCGATGCAGTTAAAAAGCTTCTTCAGTACGGAACACTCTGTTGCGACGGCTCTGTTGTTTTCGAAAACGGCGAGGAAAAACACCTCGGTGACCCGACTGAAACCGCAATCGTTTTTGCCGCATACAAAAACGGCATGACAAAAGACGATCTCAACAAAAAATATCCCCGTCTTGCAGGTATTCCTTTCGACTCCGACCGTAAACTTATGACTACGGTTAACAGTATCGACGGAAAGAATATCGTTATTGTTAAAGGTGCATTTGACGTTATGGCAACACGCTGCATCAAAGGAAACATCGATGAAGCAAAACGTGTTACCGAAGATATGAGCAAAGATGCTCTCCGTGTTCTCGCTGTGGCATATAAAGAAATTGATAAGATTCCCGAAAATCCCACATCCGAAGAACTTGAAAACGGACTCACTTTCATGGGTCTTGTCGGCATGATCGACCCGCCCCGTCCCGAAGCAAAAGCAGCTGTTGCTGTTTGCAGAAAAGCAGGCATCAAACCCGTAATGATAACGGGCGACCATGTTGTTACCGCATCCGCGATAGCAAAAGAGCTTGGTATTCTTGTTGACGGCGACCGCGCGATAACAGGTGCAGAGCTTGACGCCATGAGTGAAGAAGAGCTTGATGCACAGGTTACCGAAATCTCTGTTTACGCCCGTGTTTCTCCCGAAAACAAGATCCGTATAGTAAAAGCATGGCAAAGAAAAGGTCAGGTCGTTTCAATGACCGGCGACGGTGTAAACGATGCCCCCGCACTTAAAGCCGCAGATATCGGCTGTGCTATGGGTATTACAGGTACAGACGTTGCAAAAGGTGCTGCAGACATGACTCTTACAGACGACAACTTTGCAACTATCGTTGACGCTGTACGTGAAGGCAGAGGCATTTACGCTAACATCAAAAAAGTTGTCGGCTTCCTTCTCGGAACAAATATCGGCGAAATATTCACCGTATTCGTTGCAATGTTCCTCTTCAAGCAGTCTCCCCTTCTCTCTATGCAGCTTCTTTGGATCAACCTTGTAACAGACTCCCTGCCCGCAATCGCACTCGGTATGGAAGCTGTTGAAGCAGATATTATGGAAAAAGCACCGAAGCCTAAAAACGAAGGTATCTTCGCTAACGGTCTCGGAATAAGAATAGTAATTCAGGGTATGATGTTTGCAGCTCTTACACTTATAGGCTTCTGGCTCGGTAAGTCCGTAACCGGTATGGTTGAGGGCGGTCAGACAATGGCATTCATGATCCTTGCCCTTTCTCAGGTCGTTCATTCGTTCAATATGCGTTCCGATAAATCCATCTTTAAGATCGGTCCTTTCGGCAACAAAACGCTCAACCTTGCAGCTCTTGCGGCAGTAGTCCTCATGGCAATAGTTATGTTCACCCCCGTAAGAATTGCATTTGACCTTGTAATTCTCCCCTGGCATCTTTATCTTATCGGCCTCGGACTCATATTTGTTCCGCTCGTTGTTATGGAAATAGCAAAGGCTATCGGCCTCGTAAAAAACAAATAAAACACATAAAGCCCGTAGTATAAAACTACGGGCTTTTGTTTTTAAAGAAAATCGCGTATATCAACTGCCAGTTTCTCTTCAAGATTTATCAGTCGTTTTGTTATATCCTTTGAGATTTCATCAGCCGCTTCGTACTGGTTAAGATACTTATTGAGTGATTTCACACCCATATTGCATCCGTCTGTAATAAGATCGGCAACTGTGCTGTCTGACATATCGGCGGCAAGCATCATATTTGTTTTAAGCCAGGACATACTTTTAGCCATCGGATTAGGATTTTTACCCTCATCCCCGTAATTGACAAGAAGCTCACCGACTTCGGTCTGAAGCTTGTCGTGTTCATTTTTACATTCATCGAGACACGTTTTTAATTTTTCCGATTTAACGTGACCGAGAACATCGTCTATTGATGAAACACCCATTTTTATTCCGGCATCACATTCTCTTAAAAGTTTAACGGTATCTTGTTCTATCATAAGAAAACCTCCTTTTAAGAGAGTATGCCCCGCAAAAACATTATTTATTAAAGTTCGAGATTAACAAAATAATCTTTTTTTGCGCCGTGACCGCCGAATATCTGCCATTTACCTGCACCGAGGCGTTGGAGGATCGCATTTCGTTCAAGAGCACACGATTTCGGGTCACTGTCAACAGAAGTCATAAGGATAGGAGCAAATTGAAGCGACTCTGCCTGTTCAGATGTCAAACCCTTGAGATTTATATAAATATCTCCGGTAAAAGCGATATGATGAGCATAATCTATAAGAACAGTTTCGCCAAGAACATGCGCACCCTTGCCCTCATAGACTTCAAAATGAAGCTCTCCGAAATCAAAGAAGCCTATCTGACTCAAAGGCTCGGTCATTGGTTCGGATGTTCCGCAAATAACACTTATCTTGGACGGATCGGGCAAAGTGTGGCCTGTAAGTATCTTGCACATATTGATATAGGGACGGTGAAGTGGGTTTTCTTCTCTGAAACCGCTGTTCTGCTTGTATTCAAGATTAAGGCAGTCTGCAGTTTTCTGAATCGCATAGATCTCGTCAAAAAACGTTAACATACCGCAATGATCAAGGTCGGGATGAGTTACGAACGCACGCTTTGTCATATTGTCGTAATCGGGGAATATCTTGCGGAATATCTCTGTCATCTCTTCATGGTAAAGAGTATAACCGCTATCTACAAACAACGCTTCACCATTGCTGATGATTATGGTTGTATTACTTCCACAGGGCGGTTCGATAAGGATTATCTCTGTATTTTCGGTTATCGTATGACGGGTTATTCTCGGAGAAAACGACTTTCCCCTGCAGGAAGCCAGCAGATTGGCAAATCGATGAATACTGTCAAATGTTTTGTACGGAGAAAGTCCCTTCTCGTCAAGCAGCTGCATTGCAAGATTTGCGTTAACAAGAAGATCGTTTTTATATTCATCCGAAAGACCTATCCTCTGTGCGATACCCGAAACGAATGAATTGTAAAAAATACTGTTATCGTAAACCTTTTCGGAATGATTGTAGTTAATAACACGGACATCGCTTATTTCCTCGGCGCGCAATAAAAATTCTTTTATCTTTTCAGGATTTTCAACAACAAGACCAAGCTTAAAGAGCTGGAAATCCGTTCCGTTTTCCTGAGAACTGATATATGAAATATTAAAATTGAACTCATTGATTATAGATAAAATTTCCGTTATACTGCCGGGAACGTCCGGCATACGGAATTCAAGCAATACAATGCTCTTATCGTTTTTGCCACTCTGAAGATAGCCGAGATCTGTCAGATATTTGTCCGCTTCCGCAAGTTTTTCGGGAGAGCCCTCGGCATCGAGGAATAGCGTATGTGAGTCTATCGCCTTATTATAACTTACTCTTGTTATGTTAATACCGAGCTTTGCGAAGCATTCACTTGCTTTCAAAAATGCTCCTATATGATTCGGCATTGTTGTGATATATGTCTTTTTCATTTAATCTTCCTTTTCATAATGCTTATTAAATTCAGCATAAATCTTTTGAGACAGTTTGTTAAATCTGTCGGGATCGACTTTTAAAACTTTTCGGTCATACGTAAGCAGTCCGTTTGTTTCATCTTCGACATCACTCACCTGTGTTAAAACGGCAGCACAAAGTCCGTTTTTGAAAGACGGGATTATCTCATTTTTATAAAGGGAAACAAGGGCATCTTCAAATTTTTCGACACTTTCAAAATAACGGTAGCCATATGTTTTACCGAGATTAAAAGCGTGATCTTTTATTTTACATGAATATCCGCCAAACTCAGATAAAACGATCGGTCTTTTTGATTTTTTTATTTTAACGGGTTTAAAATAAACGTGTTCGCTTTCAACATCACTTTTCTTTGGTTTAAACCAACCTGATGCCGTATCCCATATCCTCGTTTTATCAATAGCTTTGAACATATCATAATATTTATCGGCATCAAACTGTCCCCAACCCTCATTGAAGATCGTATAATAAACAACTGAGGGATGATTATACAATCGCTCAATAATACCCTTACAAGTATTTTCAAAAGCAATTTTTCTTGTTTTTGACGCACGGTGGGAAATACCTTTTTTGAGAAAAACCGTCGGAAGAGCAGTATCAACAAGAAAACTGTATTTACCGCTGTTTATCATATCCTGAAAAACAAGCATACCGTGTTTATCGCAAAAATAATAAAAAACATCGGGCTCAAGCTTTATATGTTTCCGAAGCGTGTTAAACCCGCATTTTTTCATTTTTAAAACATCTTCCTCATATCCTCGGGAAGATGCGGGCAGAAATATTCCATCGGAAAAATACCCCTGATCAAGCAGCCCGTGGAAGAAAATCGGTTTGCCGTTAAGACAGATGAGCGGAATTCCGTCGATCTCTTTTATTTCAACTGTTCTGAGCCCGAAGTATGAACGAACAGTATCTTTTCCGGATACAATTTCAAATTCGTATAAATACGGATCTTCCGGAGACCACAGATGAGGGTCATCTATATCAAGCCGAAATTCAGAGCCTGTAAAACTGTATTCATTACCGCAGAAGCGTAAAAGCTTTTCATGTATTCCGCCTTCAACATAAATATCAACACCGTAAAGATCTGATGTTAATTTTATATTTTTGATAGCATTCTCACAAACACTTTCTACCCATACAGTCTGCCAGATACCGCTTATTTTTGTATACCACATACCGCCGCGTTTTTTTGTCTGTTTTCCATACGGAAGATCCGTACAAAGCGGATCACGAGCAACGATTTTAACTGTGTTTTCACCGATGACCGCAAAATCCGTTATATCAAATTCAAACGGTAAATATCCACCGGCATGATCACCTGTTTTTTTGTCATTAACAAAAACACTCGCATACTGATCGCACGCACCAATGTGAAGAACAACCTTATCTTTAACAAATGCATCAGTTAAAACGAATTTACGTTCATAAATAAGGAGATCCTCTTTTTTTATTTCACAAAGAATCCCCGACAGTCTGCTTTCGGGAACGAACGGAACAGTTATTTGACCTTTAAAGGTGGTAACTCCACTGTTTTCTATTGAGAAATCCCATTCACCGTTAAGACAAAGATAAGAATCTCTTTTTAATTGAGGACGGGGATAATCGGAAAAAGGAATCGTACTGTTTTTCAGATCGGTTTCAAAATCAGTCGGGAGCAAAACAAAGTCGGACATATGTCAAACCTCATTCATACTTTTATAGAAGCAACGGGGAGAAATATCTGCTGACGGGCAATTTTCGTTAAGATATTTTCTTATAGCAAAGCAAAGAGAACATCTCGACGGATAACCTTTTTCGTCAGCAACAAAGCCTTTTTCGCAGGCATATGAATAGAGAGCCGATATACCGCCGTTAACAAGACGTGAAAGAACCGGATATTTTTCTTCGGGGAAATTCATGCCGATAAAATCTTCCGCTTCGGCACTTATGCCCGGACATCCCGGAGGCACGATATTACCGTAAAGGTCAATATGGCAATGGGAAACACTCGAAACAGAACGGCACGGCGTATCTGAAAGCCATTCGCTTGCAGGTCTGTATTCATAAAGATCTTTTGCGATATTGAGTGCTTTTCCGTTCATACCGAGACCGTATTCTGATGCGGTAGCGGTTATATAATCTTCGCCGAGGATAGAACAAAGCTCGTCTTTTGTATATGTTTTCGTTCTGTCTATACCGAGTGCAATAAATTTACGAAGATACTGTTCTTTCCAAACAAAATATTCAAAATCGCATTTATCAAGAAGGACACAAAGACGTATTGCGCGTTCAAGCGGAACAAATTCGATATGAAACGGGTCAACCGAAACCATAACGGAGGTAACTCCGAGGCTTTTTAAAGTGTTGAGTCTGTCGAGGACAAACGCATCGTCCTTGAACCAGAACGCGTTTGTTTCAATATAATCAACACCGATATTATATTTATTAAGAGCTTTAATAAGACTGCAGAGAGCCTCGAAATTCATAAACGGTTCTCCGCCGCCGATATGGACGGAATATGTTCCCGCATCTTTTAAAGTCTTTGCAACTTTTTGAGACATATCAACTGAAATAAAATCTTTCGGACGAGACGGAGAAGAGCCGAACATACAGTGACGGCAAGAAGCGGTGCAAACATAATTTGTTATAACACCCGAATAATTGAGAGATCTTCTGTTCATATATATAATCCTTTCAAGGCTATCAAGTATTTTTATTTTAACACACCCTTGAAAATTTGTCAATTCCGTAAAACGATTTCATTATTAAATATTGACATAATGTGAGAATAATGATATACTGTATATAATAAAAAACGGAGAAAAAGCAATGACAGTAACATGTTTAATTGAAAACACAAAAATCAACGACAGTTTTTATGCCGAGCACGGACTGTCTTTTTATATAAAAACAAAAGAACATAATATTCTTTTCGATATGGGGCAAAGCGATCTTTTCGCACAGAATGCACAAACCCTCGGAATAGATCTTGCGGATGTTGATATTGCGATACTTTCACACGGGCACTACGATCACGGCGGAGGACTCGCAAAATTTCTTGAGTTAAACAAAAAAGCACCTGTATACCTAAGCAGACATGCCTTTGAACCTCACTACAACGGCACAGAAAAATACATTGGACTTGATATTTCATTAAAAGATAATAACAGGCTTATATATACCGACGGTATATTTAAAATTGACAATGGACTTACACTTTTTTCTCACAACGAAACAGAAAAAAGATACGATCTCGGTTCTTTCGGTTTAACGGAAAAACAAAACGGCGAATTTGTGCCCGACAGTTTCCGTCACGAACATTATTTATTGCTTGAAGAAGCCGGCAAAAAGGTCGTTTTCAGCGGATGTTCCCATAAAGGTATCCTTGACATCGCAGAGTGGTTCAATCCAGATGTTCTTATCGGAGGTTTTCACTTCTCAAAACTTCCGCTTGATGAAAAACTTTCGGAATATGCCGACATTTTAAGCAAACACGATACTGATTTTTACACCTGCCACTGCACGGGCGCCGATCAGTTTGAATTTATGAAAAAAAGAATGAACAGACTTTTTTATATTTCAAGCGGACAGACCGTTAATTTTTAAGGAGACATATATGCCAAGAGAAATGTTTGAACCTGTGTTCACAGAACTGTTTCCGTTCTGGTCGGAAATATCCGAAGACGATAAAAAATATATATGCGACAATTCCTTTGCGCTTTCATACCCTCAGGGAACAACTATCCACGACGGAAACGAATGCTCCGGAGTTTTCATTGTTAAAAAAGGATGTCTGAGAGTTTATATAATGTCAGAAGACGGAAAAGACATAACTCTTTACCGCCTGCATGCGGGAGATATGTGTATGCTTGCGGCTTCGTGCGTTCTTCAGGCGATAACGTTTGATGTTCTCGTTGATGCCGAAGAAAACAGTGAATGTTATGTTATCGGAGGCCCCGCTTTTGCCGCTGTATCAGAACGAAACCATAATATAAAAATATTCGCACTTGAACTTGCAGTAACAAGATTTTCAGATGTAATGTGGGTTATGCAACAGATACTTTTCATGAGCATGGATAAACGTCTCGCAATATTTTTGCATGACGAATCGACCCGACTCGGAACAGATAATCTCACATTAACACACGAGCAGATCGCCAAATATATGGGATATGCCCGTGAAGTGGTTTCTCGTATGTTGAAATATTTTTCAAACGAAGGAATTGTTGAGGTATCTCGAAAAGGAGTTAAGATACTTGACCGAAAGCGTTTAAGAGAATTAACCCTCTAAAAGCTTTAAGATCTGATCTTTGGGACGAGCGCCCACTGCTTTGTTTACAAGCTGACCGTTTTTGAGAACTGCGAGCATCGGGATACTTGAAACACCGAAAGCCTCCGCAAGCTCGGGCTCGTTATCGACGTTTACCTTTCCGACAACGTACTGAGGATTTTCGTTTGCGATCTCATCAACCAAAGGAGAGACCATTCTGCAGGGACCGCACCAATCTGCGTAAAAGTCAAGGAGAACGGGTTTATCACTGTTTTTTATTTCGTTGAAATTATTTTTATTAACATTAAGTACCGACATGATCAATACTTCCTTTCTTATTTTGTGATCATAGTATACCCTATTTTTAATTATTTTTCAGTGACAAAGTCACATTATTTCTTAAAGAGGATCATTTTATGATAAAAGAACTTATTCACGACCCTATTTTTCTCGCCATGGAATCAGAGGTTGCAACGGAAGCTGACTGTGATGTTGCAGCAGACTTACTTGAAACTTTGCAGGCACATAATGAAACGTGTGTAGGAATGGCGGCAAATATGATAGGTGTAAGAAAAAGAATCATTGCATTTTACGATGAAAGCGTAAAGAAGCCGACATACACTGTAATGTTCAATCCCGAAATAATCAAGACATCCGATGCATACGAAACAGAGGAAAGCTGTCTTTCACTGCTTGGAGGTCCGAGAAAAACAAAAAGATACAAGACCGTTAAGGTTAAATATCAGACACCGCAACTTCAGACCCGAATAAAAAACTTTACAGGCTTTACCGCTCAGATAATTCAACACGAGGTTGACCATTGTAATGGGATTTTAATATAAAATTCAGAAAAGGAGATATTTAAAATGACAGAACTGGATAAACTAAAAAAAGCACAATTGATTATCGAAAAACTTGCTAACGGATTAAATCCGTCAACAGGGGAACTTGTGCCTGAAGAAGAAATAATAAATGATGTCAAAATTTCAAGATGCTTTTTCTATATCTCTGATGTACTAAAAAATCTAATAGTAGAAAACGAGAAATCTGAAGAACAGTTAAACGGAGTGACAAAAAATCATCCGATATTACCATTTTCTTTAACAAAAGATCAAGTATCAACGCTGCAAACATCACCTAAACCTATCTCATGCAGTGAAATAGCAAAATATCTGAACTCTTTTATTGACCAATCAATAAAAGAAAAAATAACACCTAACATGATAAACTCATGGCTTCTTCATCTCGGATTACTTACAATTAACATAGATGACGATGGAAGAAAGAGAAAGTGTCCGACAGATCAGGGGCAATCCTTTGGAATCACAACAGCAAGAAGATTTAGTAAATACGGAAGTTATGCCGTTACCGTTTACAATGAAGATGCACAACAATTTATCTATGACAACATAGATGCAATAGCATCATTTAAATACAAACCTGATTTAACCAATATGTAAAAGAAAGGAAGAGACATGATAGACCTTCATTTACATCTTGATGGGTCGTTATCTCTCGACTCTGTAAAAAAATTAGCAAAGATAAACGGATTTGATCTGCCTAAAGAAGACAAAGAGATATTGTCACTAATGCAGGTATCGGAAAATTGCAGAGACCTTAACGATTATCTTGATAAATTCGATTTTGCGGTATCGTTGCTTCAAACAGAAGATTGCCTGAGAACCGCGGCATACGATCTTTGTAAAACACTAAAAGAACAAGGCTTGATATATGCGGAAATACGCTTTGCACCTCAGAAGCATACGGATAAAGGATTAAGTCAGCAAAAAGCAGTAAAAGCGGTTTTGGACGGAATACACGAAAGCGAATTTCCGTGCGGACTTATTCTATGCTGTATGAGAGGAGACAATAACAGAGAAGAAAACCTCCTTACCGTTAAAGTTGCAAAGGAATTCTGCGAAAAAGGTGTTTGTGCGGTAGATCTTGCCGGGGCGGAAGCTCTTTTTGCAACAGAGAACTTCAAAGAGATTTTTTCGGAAGCAAGAAAGCTTGATATTCCTTTTACTATTCATGCGGGAGAAGCTGACGGACCGCAAAGTATAAAGAAAGCTATAGAATTCGGAGCAAAAAGAATCGGGCACGGTGTACGTGCGACCGAAGACAAAGAGATTATCGATCTTCTTGTTAAAACACAGATCCCTCTTGAAGTTTGCGTAAAGAGCAATATAGATACGTGTATTTTCGAAAACGTTGAAAGCCATTCGATAAAAAAGCTTATCGATGATGGTGTTAATGTGACTGTTAACACAGACAACATGACCGTTTCTGCGGTAACGTTAAAAGACGAATTTAAAAGTATAAAAAAAGCATTTGATCTGACGGATAACGATGTAAAAAAGCTTATGATGAATGCGGTAAATGCGGCGTTTTTATCCGACTCAGAAAAAGAAACAATGAAAAAGAAAGCAGAAATCAACTTTAAAGAATTTCTTTTGTAACGGAGAGAAAAATGGATGTAAAAAAACATTACGATATGCTTATCGATGAAGATAACGATCCGTTTCGTGATCCTCCGATACTTCAGGAATATATGAATAAATGGGACGGAGAGATTTTTTTAGACGCGTTAAAGCTCGATAAAAAGAAAAACGTTCTTGAGATCGGTATAGGAACAGGCCGAATAGCGGCAAAGACAGCACCGCACTGCTTAAATCTGACAGGTATAGATATTTCTCCCAAAACAGTGGAACGTGCGAAAGATAACCTGAAAGAGCACCCCAATATTTCTTTTATCTGCGATGATTTTTACAGACATCAGTTTGAAGAAACATTTGATATCATATATTCATCACTTACGATGATGCATTTTGAAGATAAAAAGGAAGTTATTTCAAAAGTCGATAAGCTGTTAAACAAAAACGGAATATTCTGTCTTTCTATAGATAAAGATCAGAGTGAATATATCGATATGCAAACACGTAAGATAAAGATCTTTCCCGATACTTGCGAGAATATAGTCTCACTGATAGAAGAAACAGATATGACAGTATCAGATGTGTTCGAAACAGAAAATGCATATATAATTGTAAGCAATAAATAAAGACA
The DNA here is from genome assembly GCA_904502105.1 of uncultured Clostridia bacterium. Classification (GTDB taxonomy): domain Bacteria; phylum Bacillota; class Clostridia; order Oscillospirales; family UBA644; genus HGM12619. The sequence goes on along the minus strand of CAJGDF010000008.1, from coordinate 5,137 downwards.
AAAGCCAAGCTGCATTCGCAACTTGGCTTTAACTTTTAAGCAAAAAACATTAATTTTCAAGATCAATAAGTATCGCGCGGCAAGGAGCGCCGTCTGCACCGGAAAGACACAGAGGAGCGGCATTCAAAACATACGCACCCTCGGGAACGTGTTCGAGACGAATACCCTCAAGCAGAACCATTTCTTCGCCGAGAAGTATTTTATGAACAGCCATCGGCGCATCTTTTGGACCGACGGTTTGAGACTCGTTACCCAAAAGAAAAATCTTTTCTTTTGCAAAAACTCTTGCTGCGCTTTCGGAAACTGTTGATTTACCTTTTATAAGAATACGTTTTACAGATTCTCTGTTAGCGGCTGCGGCTTTTTTTAAAATATTTTCGGCATCTTCGGCAGAAACAAGGCCCTCATGATCGGCAACAAAAGCATAGCCTGTAAATTTTTCAAGAGGTATTTCATCGACAGATTTGCCGTCGTTTAAAAAGTGATACGGAGCATCGATATGAGTTCCGTTATGAGCACACATACTGAATTCGGTCAAATTGCACACAGCTCCGCTGTCTATTGAGCAAACCGTATTTTTCTTTGGTGCGGGGTCTCCCGGAAATACAACACAAGAAAAGACTTCCTGAGAAATATCGTATATTTTCATAGCATTATTCCTTTTTATTCAACTGTTATTTCTATTTCTTTTGGGGCATCGTATGATGTTTGAACAGAACCGTCGTCAAGCACCTTATGGCAAACAGATATAATACCGTATGGTGTCGGATATGTTCCTTTCGCCCATTTAAGTTCTCCGAGATCAGGTTTGATCATTATTTTTTTACATCCGGGTTCTTCAATCTTAATGCCGAGAACTTCTTCGGCAAGGAAAGCAACGGGGCCCGAGGACCAGCCGTGACAAAGACTGTGTCTGTATCCGATATAGCAAAACGCTCCGTTATCTCCGTGAAGGTCACGCTGTTCGGAAGAGAGGAGCTCATCGATATTGCCGGTATTTTCAAGCCAATCCATGTTAAAATCTTCCCAGAAAGTAGTGGCACCTTTATCGAGCATAGCTCCGTAATACTCTTTCATAACAGAAAGAGTATCCGCCATCGAACCGCCCATTGCCATTGCTTTGAGAATATAAAAGCTGAGAAATGTACTCAGACCCTTAGCGCCGCCTTCGAGAAGAACGGAATTCATCTCTTTGGCATCTTTGATACCTGCAAGAACCTGAAAAGCTTTAACGGCTTTAAACGATGCATCGTCGGTATTTTTGTTTTTCATTACCACTGCTTTTTCGGCACAGAGCAATGAAAGATCGTCTTCATCATAAATTTTCGCGAGATTTACAGCTTTTTCGAGGGCTATAACAAGCAGTGATCTCGCACCGATGGGAGCATCGGGTGTTCCGTTGGTCGGCCAATCAAGGAAATACGAAGGAACGGTATCTGTTCCGTCTGCATTTACGCTGTTGCAAAGCTGATACATAAGCGCGACAGCATAATCCTTTTGCTTTAACAGAAAAGACATATCCCCATTATGCATATACCAATCCCACAAAATAATAAGCCACCACATTGAATAAGAAGGCATACCGTTCATCCAACCCGGAAGCGGAGTCTGTTCACGAACAAAATCAAGACTGTCTTCAAGAAGTTTCTGTTGACCGAAAACAGTTCTTATGGTAAGCATTTCGGGATGAGAGTCACCGATCCATACAAGACGGTCACGTTTAATTCCGTCCCAAAGCATATTCTGCATATTGAGATGACATGTATAAGCAGCGGTATTAAAAATTTTGTTTATACGTTCATCATCACATTCAAACGTACCTTTATATTCAAGATCTCTGTAAACGAACACAGCGACAACCGATTTCAGATCAATTCTTGCATTCTCCGAAAGGAGCTCAATATAAACGAAACGAAAACCTGTCTGCCCTATTTCCATATCGCTGAGCTGGGGCAAAGTTACAACGGAATCTCTTGTTGCATGATCGTTTCCCGCATTCTTATTACCTATATTACTTACGGCTTCCATTGCGGATTCACCGAATGAAAGTCTGACCTGCGGATAGCCTTTACATCCTGCCCAGGAGCTTAAAATTCGAACTCCACCGTGCAGCTCAAAACCGAAATCAAGAAGAATAGCAGCATTTTTATCGTTTTCTTTATTTACAAGGCTCGTGGTACTTGTTTCACTCAATCCTATCTGAAGCGTTTTTTCTTCAAGAAGCTTTTCGGGTGAGAGAACATTTCCCCATGTTTTGATTATTTTTTTCGGAAACAAAAATTTTCTTACACGTTCATCCTGCGAAGCAAATTTCAAAGAGTTTATAAAGCTCATAAAAATCACCTGTAAAATTGCTTTATTTTGATTATATCAGTTTTTCCGATATTTTTCAAGTGCTATTTCTCAAAAAAAATAAACTTATTGATTTTTTTGTTTTACCATCTTGCAAACGAATGTTAAATATGTTAAAATATATAAAAAAGCAATTAAGGACGACTTTATGACTTGTCATATAAAAAAAGAACTGACAGTATTACCGAGTGTTTGCGATAACATGGCAAAGATCTCAATACCGAGTATTTTTTCTGTATTCATGGATATAGCAGCAGAACACGCACAGATCTTAGGTGTAGGCAATGACGAAATGCAGGAAAAGAATCTTTTTTGGCTGACCGCTAAAACAAAAATAAAAATACACCGCCGCCCCGAAATGATGAAAAAAATAACAGTACAGACTTGGCCGGAAGCTCCGGAAAGAATACGTGCAAACAGATACTACACCCTTTCTTGCGGAGACGAAATTCTCGTTGAAGGAAAAAGCGAATGGGCAATTATCGGAACAGAAGACGGAAAGCTGCACAGAATAGATGAGGTTTTCCCGTCAGAAATCGAGTATTACGGCAATAAAGTATGTGATAAGCCATTTTCAAGAATGTCAGACAATTTTTCGGACAGCGAAGAGAAAGGCACATACACAGTCAGATCAACAGATATAGACCTTGGACAGCATATGAACAACGCTTCGTATATACGTGCGATCTTCGGAATGTTCTCATGTAAAGAAATCGAAGACATAAACATAACCGAAGTTGAGATTCATTTTAAAGCACCGTGCTTTGAAGGAGAAAAACTTTCTGTTAAAATAAAAAAAACAGACGGAGAAACTATGATCTCAATGATCAAAGAAGACGGAAGGACAGCAGTTCTTGCAAGGCTTTCATAGAAAGGAAAAAATCATGCATAAAATCATGTTTGTCTGCCACGGCAATATCTGCAGATCGCCAATGGCTGAGTTTATTTTTAAAGATATGGTATCAAAAGCAGAGATATCCGATGAATTTGAGATTTCTTCAAGCGCAACAAGCACGGAGGAGATATGGAACGGAATCGGAAACCCCGTATACCCGCCTGCAAAAAGAGAACTTGAAAAGCACGGCATAAAATGCGATGGCAAAAGAGCTGTTCAACTCAAGAAAAACGATTATGAAAATTATGATCTTTTTATCGGTATGGACAGTGCAAACATACGCAATATGACTCGAATTTTCGACGGTGATCCTAAAAACAAAATACGTAAATTGATGAATTACACCGCAAGCGGCGGAGATGTTGCCGACCCGTGGTATTCAGACCGTTTTGATATAGCATACAAAGATATATATGACGGATGCAAGGCTCTGTTGGAGAAGCTGATCAAATGATAAAAGTATATTTTCATCAATCAGCGGACGATGCTCTGTTCAAATACGCCGTTATAATAGCCAAAAGCAAAGGCCAATGGGTCTTTTGCCGACACCGGGACAGAACAACATACGAAAATCCGGGCGGACACAGAGAACCAAACGAAGCTATTGATGAAACGGCAAAGCGTGAGCTTTGGGAAGAAACCGGTGCCGAAAAATACACAATAAAAAGAATATGTCCGTATTCTGTTGACGACGGAAAAGAAACGACATACGGAATGTTATATTTTGCAAACATAGAAAAGTTTGGACCGTTACCCGAAACTGAAATAGCGGAAGTTAAACTTTTCACTGAAAAGCCAGAAAACTGGACTTACCCGAAAATACAGCCGCATCTTGTTGATAAAGCGGAAGAATGGTTAAAAGGAAAGGAATTACAGATATGAAAAAAATTCGTTTGGGCAGAACCGAACTGTATGTAACAAAGAATGGCTTCGGTGCGCTTCCCGTGCAGAGAGTCGGAATGGAAGAAGCCTGCAAGATATTAAGAAAAGCATATGATGGCGGTATAAATTATTTTGACACTGCAAGATTTTATACAGACAGCGAAGAAAAGATCGGCATTGCATTATCCGATGTCAGAGAAAATATCATTATTTCATCAAAAACAATGGCGACCAACCCTGAAGATTTCAGAAAAGATCTTCAGACAAGCCTTTCATTGTTAAAAACAGATTATATCGATATTTATCAGTTTCACAACCCGTCATTCTGCCCGAAGCCCGGTGACGGATCGGGACTTTACGAAGAAATGATAAAAGCAAAGCAGGAAGGAAAGATTCGCCATATCGGTTTTACAAACCACCGTCTTGCCGTTGCCGAGGAAGCTGTTAAATCGGGATTATACGAAACGCTTCAGTTTCCGTTTTCCTACCTTGCAAGCGAAAAAGAGGAAGCTCTCGTTCGCCTATGTGAAGAACATGATGTTGGCTTTATCTGCATGAAAGCGCTCGCAGGCGGACTTATAACAAGATCAGACGTTGCATATGCTTTTCTCAATCAGTATCCCGTAGCACCAATATGGGGAATTCAGAAAGAAAGTGAGCTTGACGAATTCCTTTCATATAACGAAAACGAGCCGACAATGACGGAAGATAGAATTGCGTTCATAGAAAAAGAAAGAACTGAGATTGCAGGTGAATTCTGCCGAGGATGCGGATACTGTATGCCCTGCCCCGCAGGTATTGAAATTTTCACATGCGCAAGAATGTCTCTTCTTCTTCGACGTTCACCAACAGCAGGTCATTTAACAGAAAAAAGTCAGGCAATGATGAAAAAGATCGAGGGATGTATCGAATGCGGTCAATGTAAATCAAAATGCCCGTACGGTCTCGACACCCCTGCCCTGTTAAAGAGAAATTACGAAGACTACAAAACTTTTCTCAAATAATTTT
>CAJGDF010000007.1 GCA_904502105.1 uncultured Clostridia bacterium | reverse complement strand
TTCTCGGTTGCGTACACCGTTCTTGCCGTTGCATATGGAATAAACCAGTTTATAAATCTGCCGTTCTCGCTTGAGTGGGTCAACATCCCGCTTGGTATTGTTTTCCTTCTCTCCACATATTTTATTACTGATAAGATCGAAGAGCTCAGATAAGCGCATCGGGCAGGGTGGAGCTGCCGTCTTTATGACTTTTATAAGCCGTTAAAACCTCGCTTTCGATATATGTTCTCATCGGTTGGGTTATCGGATGCACGATATCCGAGAAAAAGCCTTCTTTTGAACGTCTGCTCGGCATTGCGATAAACGTTTTTCCGTCGTTTTCGATAACCTTTATATCGTGAACAACAAGCTCTCCGTCAAATGTTACGGAGCAAACGGCTTTCATCTTGTCGCGGTCGTAAAGTCTGCGTATCTTTATATCTGTTATTTTCATTTTAACAATGGCTTTCTTTTGAAAGCAAACCTTTCTCGGAGAGGTCTCCGAATTATTTACTTGATTATACTATGTATATTATCTGAGGACACAACGAAAATATACATATTATAATATATCATTTTACAGAAACGGAGAGGTCAAGTTGAATATTGATTCCTACGGTAAATATTTTCTCTCGGGTATAGGCGGCTCGTCAATGAGCAGTCTTGCCAAGATCCTTAAGCTTCGCGGTAAGGACGTCTGCGGCTCAGACATGCAGAGCAGCGGTGCAACCGACAGTCTCACGGAAAACGGGATCCGCGTTAAAATAGGTCAGGTGAGCGAAAATATTACGAACGAACGTCCCGACGCTGTCGTTAAAACAGACGCAGTTTCCGACGAGAACCCCGAAATAAAGGCTGCGGTCGAGCTCGGTATCCCCGTGTTCCGACGCGCAGAGCTTTTGGGCGCGCTTCTTGACGGGTACAGGAAGACTGTCGGCGTTGCGGGTACTCACGGAAAAACAACGACAAGTTCGATGATAACGTCTGTTTTTATGGAATCAATGTTCGACTTTTCCGCGATCCTCGGCGGTAATATGAAACGTCTCGGTTCAGGCTACACGATCGGAAAGACGAATGATGTCTGCGTGTTCGAAAGCTGCGAATACAAAGAATCGTTCTTGCATTTCAGATCCGATGTCTCGGTCGTTCTCAATATTGCCGAGGACCATATGGAATATTTCAAAACGCGCGAAAATCTGATCAATTCCTTTAAAAAGTACCTGAAAAACACAAAGCCCGACGGAACCGTCGTCTACAATGCGGAGGACGATGCCTCCCTTGAGATGATAAACGGCTACGAGGGCAAAACAGTGTCTTTCGGTCTTGAAAAAGGCAGATTTCATGCGAAAAATATTTCAATGGACAAAGGATGCGGTGTTTTTGACCTGTTCGACGGCGAAAACATGCTCGGAACCGTCCGCCTCGCTGTGCCCGGAGCGCATAATGTTAAAAACGCTCTTGCCGCTGCCGCCGCGTGTACGGTCTACGGTCTCGATGCCGATACTGTTATCAGAGGTCTCTGCGCTTATTCGGGTGCGGAACGAAGATTTGAGTATCACTGCATCGTCAACGGAGCTGTTATCGCTGATGACTACGGCCACCATCCCGATGCGTACAAGGTAACTTTCGATACCGCGCGCGCCGTCGGGTTCAAACGTATCATCGCCATCCATCAGCCGCACACTTTCTCCCGTACAAAAATGCTTATGGATGACTTCGTTTCCGTTCTCTCAACTGTCGATCACGTGCTCGTGGCTCCTATCTATGCGGCGCGTGAGACCAACGATCTTTATAATATCTACGCGGAAGACGTCGTTTCAAGGCTTCCCAACGGCGAATATTGCGAATCATTCGACAAAATTGCCGACAGAGTCTTCGAAATGGCTCAGGAGGGCGACCTTTTCATCACCCTCGGCTGCGGCGATATCTATAAAGCAGCTAAGCTTATTACAAAAAGACAGACAGAAATGTGATTTATCTCATTTTATTCTGATTCTGCCCTGTCATCACTTCGTTTTTATGCCCTAAAATCTGCCCTTATGTTTTTACCTCTTTATTCGCAATGATGCAGTTCTGTCGTGAAAAAGGCAAAACTGTGTCGGTTTACGTTTTTTTATGTGGCTAAACTTCGAAACTTGAAAAAGGCGAAAAAGTTTGTTGAAATTGTACAACACAAAAACGTTGAATTTTGAGGCTTGACACTAAATGTAGATCAAGAGTTTTCTTTAACTCTTAAAATGTCTATATGTGGTGTTTTTCTTGTAATGCATGTAATACAGGTCGAAAAATATGATGGGTAAAATTAGCTAAAAATGTAGTATGACATAATAAGATTGTGGTCAACTTTCACAAATCGGGTTCAAAAGGCGATTTTCCCTTTTAGGGAAGGGGAGGAAAACTTATTGACAAGATTAAGGGAAAGTATTATAATTATCAGACAAAAGCTGTAAAAGCGGCCGTACGGGCGGTTTTTTCAAGCAATTAATTAAGGAAGGTGTTTTGCAGTGCGCATTTGCAAACTGAAATCTTTGGCGATCATTCTTGCTGTTGTTATGACGGTTCAGATCTTCCCCGTTATGTCTTTCGCAAGCTCGGGAATCGTTGAAGAATCCGGTGTTTCGGTATTTGTGCCTGTATACAAGAGCGGTTCTTACGGTGAATACCTGCAGAACTATATGAAGACGGCTGTTGCCGACAAGCCTATCGATATCGACGTAACTCAGTTCGAAGATATCAACGGTGATGCGGAAGTTAAAACCGTCGAAGGTCGTTCCAACGTTGCTGTAACGACTGAGCTCAGTAAAATAATGTATACAGTCAATGTCGAAAAAACCGGTATGTATTCCATCGGTGTAGACTATTTCCCCATCGCGGGTAAAGGTGCAGCTATCGAAAGAGGCATTCTCATTGACGGAGAATATCTCTTTACCGAAGCACGTTCTACATCTCTCGACAGAATTTATGCCGACGACGTTGCTGATCCCAAAGATCACGACAACTACTTCATTCAGGATGAAACCGGTAACCAGCTTCGTCCCGTTCAGGTTGAAGCTCCCAAGTGGGTTGACGGTGCTTTCTTTAAGGACTCCTCCGGCGCTTATGACGGTGCCCTTCAGTTCTACTTTGAAAAAGGTGAGCACACCATCACGTTCGCTTCCGTTCGTGAACCCATCGCTATCTCCGGTCTCAGACTTTACGGCGCTTCCACTTACACAGACTACGACGACACTATGTCCGAGTATGCTTACCTCGATCAGAGCGGTACAGACCTTATCGCTAAGATAGAGTGTGAATATCCTGCTGCTAAGTCCGAAGCTACCCTTTTCGCAGGTACTGACAGAGCTTCCCCATCCACTTCTCCCGCAAGCTCCGGTACCATTAAAATGAACATGCTCGGTTCTACCTCCGGTACTTCTACCTGGAAGACCCCCGGTCAGTGGATCGAGTACACTGTTGACGTAGCTGAAGAAGGTATGTACAAACTCGCTATCCGTGCCCGTCAGAACGCTGCTTCCGGTGCATTCTCCTCCAGAGAAATCACCGTTAACAACGAACTTCCCTACGAGCAGGCTGCTGCTGTACGTGTTGGTTACAACTCCAACTGGCAGATGGTTCAGCCCAAGGACGAGTATAACAACGATCTTCTCTTCCACTTCAACGAAGGCGAAAACACCATTCGTCTTAAAGCAGTTCTCGGCGATATGGCTGATATCATCAACGCGGTTGAAGCTGTTATCATCAAGCTCAACGCTGACTACCGCCGTATCATCATGATCACCGGTCAGTCTCCTGACCAGTACAGAGACTATGACTTCGACGAAGAAATTCCCGAAACCATCTCTGACCTTAAAGCTCAGGCTGACATCCTCAAAAAGATCCACGACGAGCTCGTTAACATTCTCGGCGAACGCGGCGAACAGACCGCTACCCTCGAAACTGTTTTCGACCAGCTCTATACTATGTACGAAGATCCTGATAAGATTCCCAAGGAATTCTCCGGATTTAAGAACAATATCGGTAACCTCGGTTCTTGGCTCCTTACCGCTCGTGAGCAGCCTCTCGAAGTTGACTACATCCTCGTTGCAGACAAGGACTACAAAGTTCCCAAGGCAGAAACAAACTTCTTTGCCGGCATTGCACACCAGGTTGTAATGTTCTTCTCCTCCTTCTTTACCGACGTTAACGCTATCTCCGCTACAAGCTCCGATACTTACGATCAGAGCGTAACAGTTTGGATGGCGGGTGTTACATCTGCGCGTGACTACGCTCAGGTAGTTCGTCAGCTCGTTGACCGCAGCTTCATTCCCGATACCGGTATCAACGTTGACCTCGAACTCGTTCCCTCCGGTGCTCTCTTGCCCTCTACCCTCGCAGGTAAAGGTCCTGACGTAGCAATGAACCAGGATGCAGAAACAGTTATGAACTATGCGGCCCGTAACGCACTGCAGGAACTTGATATATTCGAAGACTTCGATGAAGTTACAGAAGCATTCCTCGACTCCGCTATCGTTCCCACAACTCTTGACTGGGGCAACGGCGACATCCGTCACTACGGTCTCCCCGAAACCCAGACATTCCTCGTAATGTTCTACCGTCAGGATATTCTTGAAGAATACAATCTCTCTATTCCCAATACATGGGACGAAGTTTACGACATCATTGCTAAACTTCAGAAGAGATACATGGACTTTGCTCCTCCTGCGTTTGAGACCCTCCTCTATCAGAACGGCGGTCAGCTCTACAACGATGCAGGTAAATCCTGTGCTCTTGACTCAGAAGTAGCGATCGAATCCTTCATTCAGTGGACCGACCTCTACACCAGCTATAAGCTCCCTGTTGAATCTAACTTTGCAAACCGTTTCAGATTTGCAGAAATGCCTATGGGTATGCAGACATACGACTTCTACAACCAGATCTCCGTATTCGCACCCGAAATCAAAGGCCTCTGGTCCTTCGGCCTTGTTCCCGGTACTGTTAAAGAAGACGGTTCTATCGACCGTTCCGTTATCGCTTCCGCTGTATCATCTGTAATGATGGCTGCTGCTGAAGATAAGGAAGCTGCTTGGGAATACATGAAGTGGTGGACCGGCACTGAAGCTCAGGTTGAATACGGCCGCGAAATCGAATCTATTCTCGGTACCGCAGCTCGTTACACTACCGCTAACACCGAAGCTCTTCAGAGAATGCCTTGGAGAGCAGACGAACTCGCAGTTCTTATGGAACAGCGTGAATACGTTGTAGGTTATCCCCAGGTTCCCGGTTCCTACGCTCTTACTCGTAACCTTAACTTCGCATTCCTCAGCGTTGTTAACGATGCAACCGACCCGCGTGAAACTCTTCTCGACTATGTTAAACCTATCGATGACGAGCTTCGTTACAAACGTGCTGAACTCGGTTTCGAAATTGATTAAGGAAGGAGGAAATATCAATGAAAAACAAAGTTAGCTCTATTTCAAAAAAGAAAAAGTTTGAGAACCTTGACCTTATTGTATTCCTCGGTCCGTTCCTTGTAACTTTCTTTACATTTACAGTTGCCCCCGTTTTCATTTCGTTGTTCATCAGTCTTACGAACTTTAATATGTTGGAAATGCCCACTTTTGTCGGCCTCGCCAACTATGAAAAGCTCTTCCTTAACGACGAGATATTCACCCTCGCTATCCAGAATACATTTATTATAGCTCTCGTAACAGGTCCTATCAGCTATATTATCTGTTTCGGTCTTGCTTGGCTCATCAACGAAGTTCCCGCTAAACCCCGTGCATTCCTGACCTTGCTCTTCTATGCTCCGTCTCTTTCCGGTGGTTTCGGTTTCGTATGGCAGCTCCTCTTCTCCGGTGACCGTTACGGTTATATCAACGGTGTTCTCCTTAACCTTGGTCTTACCACAGACCCGATCCTGTTCCTTAAAGACCCCGCATACATGTGGCCCGTATGTATCGTTTGTATCCTCTGGCAGGCTCTCGGTACAACGTTCCTTACCTTCATTGCAGGTCTTCAGACTGTTGACCGTTCTCTTTACGAAGCAGCTGCGGTTGACGGTATCAAAAACAGATGGCAGGAACTCTACTTTGTAACTCTTCCCTCCATGAAAGGTCAGTTGATGTTCGGTGCTATTCTTAACATCACCGGTTCTTTCGGTGTCGGCGGTATCATTACTCAGATCTTCGGTTTCCCGACCACTGACTATGCGCTCCACACCATCATGCATCACCTCGACGACTACGGCGGGGTTCGTTTCGAAATGGGTTACGCGTGCGCTATCGCTACGCTTCTCTTTATCATTTCGTTCGTTGCAAACAAAGTTATTCAGTTCATTCTTGCCCGTATCGGTAAATAATTAAGGAAAAGGAGGTTTTTTATCATGGCAGAAAGATTAGATGATGAAGTTCAGGTTGTTTATAAAAATCCTAAACCCCTTTTCGGTATTATAAAACGCAGACCGAAATACGATGAAAACGGCCGTCTTATATATTATAAGAAGAAAAAGCTGTTTAAGTATAACAGGGTTAACAGATCGTTCAGCGGCGACCTTATGATGTTCGCGTTCCTTCTCATTGCGGGTGCTTTCATGGCTTTCCCCCTTGTTTACGCGATCTCTCAGTCCCTTAAGCCTCTCCACGAGCTTTGGCTTTTCCCGCCGAACCTTATAGTTAAAAACCCGACCTTCAAAAACTATATAGACCTTTTTAACATCATGTCGAACTCTCTCGTTCCGATGTCTAAATATTTGTTCAACACATTATTTATCACTGTCGTCGGTACAACGTTCAGAGTTATCTCCGCTTCGATGTGTGCTTACCCCGTTTCGAAGCGTTCGTTTAAAGGTAAAAACTTTATATTCCAGATCGTTACTCTCTCTCTTATGTTCGCAGCCCCGGCAGCAGCTATCGCTAACTACATTATCATGGCTAACCTCGGCTGGATCGACACATACTACTCCATTCTGATCCCCGCTCTCGGTAACTCCACCGCGATGTACCTCGTAAAACAGTTCATCGACCAGTTCCCCGACTCCGTTCTCGAAGCTGCACGTATCGACGGTGCAGGCGAATTCAGAATTTTCTGGCAGATCCTCATGCCCTCCATCAAACCCGGTTGGATCACTCTTATCGTGTTCGCCGTTCAGGAACTTTGGAACATGGGTGCATCTATCTTTATCTACCGCGAAGAGCTTAAAACTCTCGCTTACGCTCTTTCTCAGATCGCAGCTGCAGGTATCGCAAGAGCCGGCGTTGCAACCGCAGTTTCTATCGTTATGATGTTGGTACCGGTTATTACATTCGTTATTACCCAGTCTAACATTCTCGAAACGATGGCATCCTCCGGTATGAAAGACTAATTGAAAGGAGAAAAAAGATGAAAAACGGATTTATCAAAATCGCGGTATCGCTTATTCTCCTCACGGTTATGATCGTTTCCACCGCACTTCCCGCATTTGCGCTTCCGATCACCTCCGAAATCTCCGATAACTACCTTTACAGCTACCTCGGCAACGCCGTTGAAGCTCCTCTTGCTTACAAGGCAGTTAAAGTTCTCGGCGCAAGTGATCTCGGACTCGACAGATCATTCCAGCCCGCTGACCTCTACGTTAGAAATGATCTTCTTTATATCGTAGATAAAGGCGGCAACAGAATTGTTGTTATCGACGAAGACTATCAGACCGTAGCAATTATCGATACTCTTAAAAACTCCCCCAACCTCTATACATATATCCCCGGTAAAACCAATTCCGACGGTTCTCCCTTCCAGGATCAGGAAATGCTTTCTCACAACAAGAATCAGTTCTTTGCTCCCGAAGGTGTCTATGTTGACGAGGATGGCCTTATCTACGTTGCCGACACACAGAACAGACGTATCGTTTGCTGTGATATCGAAGGTAACGTTCAGAGCGTTGTTCAGGGCGTTGACGTAGACGTTATTGACGACTATGTTTTCAAACCCGTTAAACTCGTTGTTGACAGAACCGGTTCCTATCAGGTAATCGCGTATGCTGTTAACAGAGGTCTTCTTGAAATCGACGACGAAGGCAACTTCCGTTCCTTCCTCGGTGCTCCTCCGGTAACTTATGACGCAGCAGACTGGTTCTGGCGTGTTATCGCTACCGAAGAACAGAAAAAGCAGCTCGTTAAATATGTTCCTACCAAATACAGTAACATCAATATCGACGACCGTGGCTTTATCTATTCTACCATCAGCACTATCGACGGTATGGACCTTCTCTCCGCTATCGGCAGCAACAGCGTTTCCGGTGCTCTTGCTCCCGTTAAGAAGCTCTCTCCCGCAGGTTCTGACGTTCTCCGCAGAACAGGCGTATTCCCCCCGGTCGGCGACCTTACTTTCAGTTTCAACTCTTCTCCTCAGATCGTTGACGTAGCAGTTGACAACGAAAGCGGACGTTACACCATCATCGATGCCCGTTCCGGTCGTTTCTTCACATACGATCCCGACGGCAACCTTCTTTACATGGGCGGCGGCTCCGCTACTGACCAGAACGGCCGTTTCAGAACCGCTAACTCCATCGCTATCCGTGGCGAACACATCATCATTTCCGATATCGGTAATAAATCCATTACCGTTTACGAGACAACCGAATATGCAAGACTTATCAACGCGGCTGTAACAGCTAACTCTTCCGGTCGTTTTGACGAAGCTGCTGAACTCTGGAAAGAAATCACAACTTTCAACTCCACCATGTTCATCGCATATACCGGTCTCGGTAAAGCAGAAATGCGTCAGGCTATGGCTAACTACGATGAATCCCGTTTCGAACACTACGAAAAGGCTCTCGTATACTACTCCAAAGCTAACGAAAAAGACAACTACTCCAAGGCTTATACCGAACTCAGAAAAGAAGAGCTCTCTCAGAACTTCACTCTTATCGTTCTCAGTATCATCGCTCTTGTAGTTGCTGTTATCGTGATCTATGTTGTACGCAACGTACGCAAAAACAATAAGAATAAGAAAAGGAGGGCAAAATAAATGCAGTCTATAGGATTTTACGCTAAAAGATTAGGCTCCGGTATTCTCGAGATGTTTAAACGCCTTCCGTATGCTTTCTACATTCTCGCACATCCCATCGACGGTTTCTACGAACTTAAAAGAGACCACCGCAATCATAACCTTCCCGGTGCTGTATTCCTTTTCATCGTACTCGGTATTTCCGCAATCCTCAAAAGACAGTATACAGGCTATCTTTTCTGCGATCCCGGTTCTAAGCTCAACCTTAACATCCCTTATGAGCTTACAATTGCGGTTCTTCCCTTTATTTTGTTCATCATCGCAAACTGGTGCTTCACCTCTCTTATGGATGGTGACGGTAAATTAAGAGACATTTTCACAGCTACCGCTTATGCGACTGTTCCCATGACTCTTATCAACCTCCTCGCTATCCCCCTCTCTAATTTCTTAACTCTTTCCGAATCCGCTATGTACACCTTCATTATAAGCTTCGGCCTCGTTTGGTGCTACGGCATGGTATTCTTCGGTATGATGGTAACTCATCAGTACACTGTTAAGAAAGCTATTATAACCGCTATCCTTTCTATCATCGGTATGGCAGTTATCGCATTTATCATCGTTCTTCTTTTCTTCCTTGTACAGCAGGTAGTTGGCTTTATTACCCAGTTGTACACCGAGATCAGCTTCAGAATTAACGAATAAGGAGGAGTGACTAATATGAATAGAATTTTATCTCTTATCATGGCAGCTGTTATGATGCTTTCCACAGTTTCTGTTCTTGCATCTTGCAGCTCCGCTCAGAAAAGCACTGCTCCTGAATATGTAAGTGAAGAAATGCGTGAAGAGCACATCGCTATGCTTATCGGCGACGGCGAAGTTATCGCTCATAACGTTAAAACAACCACTTACGACGAAGAACTCGAAATGGAAATCGTAAACGAAACCTGGACTGTTGATTCCGCTTATTCAACAGCAGTAGGCAAGAACGTTTCCAACTACACTATCACAAACGAAGACGGTTCTACCACCAACATCAAGCAGGGTATCACCAAGATGAGCCTCATCATGGAAAACGATTATTATGCGCTTTACATGGACCTCACCGACGGTAAAGACGCTGACCTTGCTGCTCAGGGCGGTTCTCTTACCGACTTTGCAGTTGTTGATAAAACTACCGGTCACGTATGGCACTCCAACTCCAACTATGAGGTTAACTCCACTTACGCTAACGTAAAAGCTCCTTCCAAGGACATCAAGGGTACTCCTCATATGGAAGTTATGAACCCCATCGTTTCCGCAGTCGCTCTCGAAGCGTATGACGTTGCAAACAAACGTTTCGAATTCAACTACCGCGAACACTGTCTCGACTCCAACAGAGTTCAGATAGTTAAAATGTCTGACAACCAGATCAGAATCATCTACACTCTCGGTAACGACCCGGATAAGGACCTCGTTCCTCCCGTTATTACCGTTGAAAGATACGAATGGATCCAGCAGAGACTTGAAGCTCGTACCGAACTTGACGAAGACGGCAAGGTAGTCGGTCAGGAAGCTCTCAAGGACCTTAAATCCAACTACAAGCTCGTTACTCCCGAAACTCTTGACCTTGCCGACAGAGAACGTCTTATCAGAAACTATCCTCTTCTCGACGTTATTCCGATGTACATTTGCCGTACTCTTAACACCAGACAGAAGGGTATCGTTAAAGATGCGATGATGCTCGCAGGCGTTACCGCCGACATCGTTAAGAAAGAAATGGAAGCAGTTGAATACTCCGGTCCCGAACGTGCGGTTATGTTTACAATCCCCGTAGACCTCACTCTTACCGAAGAAGGTCTTACCGTAAATGTAGACTCCTCCCTCATTCAGGCTCCTTCCAAGCAGAAGATCTATAAGATCTCTCTCCTCAGATCTTTCGGTTCATCCATGCCTTCTTCCAAAGCTGCGAACAAAGGTTACATTATTACATGTGACGGTTCCGGTGCTTACATGCCTGCTGAAGGCTATGTAACCTCTTCCGTTTACACCGACCGTATCTACGGCGGCGACCTTACATTCCAGGAAGAAAAAGAAGACACCAAGATGATGCAGATCGTTTCTCCGTATCTTATTTACGACAGATCTGACCTTGGCGGTATGATGGCAATTCTTGAAGACGGTAAAGCTCAGGCTTTTGCTACTGCAAGACCCACCAACTCCACCAACAACCCCGGTGCTTCTATCAACTATGACCTCGTTTACTCCGAAAGAGACTACCGTACATACTCCGGCGGTCAGGGCAACACCTCCTCCGGTCCTATGGATAACTCTTCTTCCGGTGTAGTTCTTTCAAAAGAAAAACAGGTTGCTAAATTCCAGGTAAGCTACTTCTTCAACGAAGGTAACCTTACTTATTCCGATTACGCTAAACTTTACAGAGATTATCTCATTGAAAAAGAAATTCTTCCCTCTGAAACCGTTTCTAAGGGAACAAAGACTCCTTTCTATGCAGAACTTCTCGGCGCGATCAACAAAAACGAGTCTGTTGCAGGTATTCCTGTAGACGCTACAAAAGCTCTTACAAGCTACTCTGAAGTTAAAGAAATCGTTGAAAAACTCGTTGATGCAGGCGTTGCAAACATCAATGTCCTCTATTCTCACTGGTCTAACGACGGTTACTATAACACCATCAACAGCACTCCCGAGCTTATGGACGAAATGGGCTCCAAGAAAGATCTTGCAGATCTCGTTTCCTACCTTAAGTCCGAAAAAGTTGGCTTCTTCCCCTCTGCAAACTTCCTTTACGTTTACAAAGATGAAGTTACCGACGCTCTTAACTACACCAACGACGCTGCACGTCGTCTCGACATGCGTGTTGCACGTGTATACTCCCGTGACCCCGCAACCGGTATGACCAACCAGGGTGGCGATTATACTCAGACAATCCTTTCTCCCGGCCTTATTCCCGGCCTCGCAGCTTCTTATAAGGAAGGCTTTGAAAAGGTTATCGACAATAAGCAGATCTCTCTCGGCAATATCGGTAAGGAACTTAACTCCAACTACAAAGTTGGTAACATCCTTAACAGAACCCAGGCTCTTGACGCTCATATCGAAGCTCTCGAACTCTTCGGTAATGACGGTTATGAAATGCTCGTTACAACAGGTAACGACTACACCTGGAAATATGCAGATCACATCGTAAATCTTCCCATTGGTTCCAGTGAGTTCCTCTCTTCGACCGGCGCTATTCCGTTCCTCCAGATGGTTCTCCACGGTTACAAGCAGTACGCTTCCGAAGCGTTCAACCTTTCTACCGACTACGAAACACACCTTCTCAAGTGTCTCGAAACAGGTAGCGGTGTTCACTTCCGTTGGATGTACGATGAAAACGATGTATTTGACAACACTAATTTTGATAATTTCTATTCTCTCCACTACACAGACAGCTTTGACAGAGCAGTTGAGCTCTACAAAGAAGTTTCTTCTATCCTCGACAAAGTAACTTCCGAAACAATCACTCTTCACGAAACAGCAAAAGCATATCTCGTTTATGACGGCGAGATCACTATGCTTCAGGAAGGTGACGAAGGTTACGTTGAAGGCGTAGATACTCCCTCTGTACAGAGAATTGAAACCACAGGCGTATACCACGTAATCTACGGTAACGGCGCACTTGAGCTTTACATCAACTACAACAGCCACGATGTAGAACTCGAAGACAGAAGCATCGTTCCCGCAAACGGATATTTGGAGGTGAAGTAAAATGAGCGCAGAAGTTGCAGCTAAAAAACCGAAGCAGATCAAAAGAAACAAACTTTCCCTTGAACGCAAACAGAGTCTCTACGGTTATATTTTCGTACTTCCGATCATCATCGGTCTTGCGTTCATCTACATCCCCGTTATCGTCCAGTCTTTCATTTATTCTATAAGTGAAATCAAAGTTGACGCTAAGGGCTTCCACACAATTTTCATCGGTCTTGAGAACTACTACGAGGCTCTCTTCGTTGAAGCGGACTTCCTCCGTACAGTCGTTGAATCCACCCTCGGTCTTCTCGTTCAGATCCCGATCATTCTTATTTTCGCATTCTTCATGGCAAACGTTCTTAACCAGAACTTTAAAGGAAGAACCGTTGCCCGTGTTATCTTCTTTATCCCCGTTGTTATTTCTACCGGTATTATTGCTCAGTTCGAAAACATGAGCTCTATGCTCGATATTTATAGCTCCGCAGAAAAGATGGACGTTGGCAGCTCTTCCGGTATGGCGAACGTATTTAACTATGCTCAGCTCCGCCAGCTCGTTATGGTAGTTCTTCAGAACGAAGACCTCGCAGCTATAGTTCTCGGCGCCGTTGACGGTCTTTACAGCGTTATCACCTCTTCCGGTGTTCAGATGCTCGTATTCCTCTCCGGTCTCCAGTCTATCTCTGATGCTATGTACGAAGCTGCTAAAGTTGAAGGCGCAACAAGCTGGGAAGTTTTCTGGAAGATCTCTTTCCCCATGATCAGCCCGCTGATCCTTGTTAACCTTATCTACACAGTTATCGATATGTTCCTCAAAGCGGACAACGCAGCAGTATCCCTTATCAACGGCGCACTCGAAAATGCAAGCGAATATGCTCTCGCTTCCGCATTCTCCTGGATCTACCTCCTCGTAGTTCTCGTATTCGTTGGTATTGTTGTTCTTCTCGTCCGTAAACTCATTATTTATCAGGATTAAGGAGGGACAGTATTAATGAGACAAATTAACTACGTTGTAGAAGGTCACGAAAACGATAAAAGAAATTTTATCGAAAACCTTCTCGCAAAACTTAATCCCAGTAAATATGCAGACTTCGACTGGGAAAGATGGAAGAGAAAAAATTTCAACTGGGGCGGCGTAGGTAGAGTGCTCTGGTCTATCGCACGTTTTATCATTATCGTCGGTATCGCATTCATGATCCTTTACCCCTTCCTCGTTAAAACAATAGTTTCCTTCATGTCCACAGCTGACCTCGAAGATAAAACTGTTATGTTTATTCCCCGTGAAGGTTCAACATTCTTCTTCCAGCGCGCGATTCAAAATATCCAGTACTGGGAAGCTCTTATCGGATCCGCAGGCCTCTCGCTCGTAACGTCTATCCTCCAGGTTTTCGTTTCCTGCGTCGCAGGCTACGGCTTCGCAAGATTTAACTTCAAGGGTAAAAACCTCCTCTTCTTCATCGTTATCCTTACCCTTATCATTCCCCCGCAGACCATTATGCTCCCGTTGTATGTTCGTTTCAGATACTTCATCGGTAACATCTCTATTATCGACTCCGTTTGGCCCATGGCAGTTATGTCCGCTACCGGTCTCGGTCTTAAAAACGGTCTGTATATCTACCTCATGCGTCAGCACTTCAGAGGCCTTCCTAAGGCTCTCGACGAAGCAGCGTACATCGACGGTGCAGGCCCCCTTCGTACATTCTTCTCTGTTATGCTCCCCAACGCCACTAACATGATGATCACCGTTTTCCTCTTCTCCTTCACATGGCAGTGGACCGATACCACCTACAATAACATGCTTATGCCTAACATGGTCGTTCTTTCCAACACCGTAAGCAATGTTACTAAGGGCGTATCCGAGCTCATTCAGCAGCAGACCCTCTACGATACAGCCTCCATCCTCATGATCTTCCCGCTCCTCATCGTGTTCCTCTTTGCTCAGAGATACTTCATCCAGGGCATCGAAAGATCCGGTCTTACAGCTGACTAATTATCGCTTAACATCAAAAGAACCCAGATTTTCTTTCTGGGTTCTTTTTTTGTTGTATATATATTGACATCATGCGCATATTATGTTATAATATTAACATAGAAAGGAGTTTTATTATGCCTAAAGTATCTACAAATATTACAATCGACGCCGAAACTAAATCAAAAGCCCAAGCCCTTCTCTCTGATTTTGGTATGGATCTCTCTACAGCCATTAATATCTTCCTTAAACAAATGATCTACCAAGGCGCTTTCCCTTTCGAAATTACAAGAAATATCCCCAACAAAACCACCGTCGATGCTCTCGCCGAATACCACTCTATAATCAACTCTCCCGAAAATTATAAAAAATATAATAATGCAGATGATATGTTGGAGGATATTTTGAGTGAAACTTGAAATCGTCCCGTCTAATCAGTTTAAAAAAGACCTTAAACTGGCTCATAAAAGAGGCCTCGATCTCTCTAAACTCTCAAATGTAATCTCTACCCTCGCAAATGGTGAGCCTTTAGATCAAAAATTTAAAGATCATCCCCTTATCGGCGATTATAACGGCTTCCGCGAATGCCATATCGCTCCGGATTGGTTGCTCGTTTATAAAATTGATAACGGTAAACTTTTACTCTTCCTTGCCAGAACCGGCTCTCATAGCGACCTTTTTTGATAATATTTTAGGGAAAACACTAAATGTAGTGTTTTCCCTTTCTTACACCCCTAAATCTTGATTTATTACATTTTCTCTCCCTTTTTATCTCAACTTCTTTCATTCCGTGAAAATCTCAAAAACCCTTGATACTATCAACTTTCCTCAATTCCCCTGTAATATTTACAAAAATTGAAATTGTAATATATTACAACGCCTTTAACATCCGTTTGTTACAAAAATTAGGCTCCAAACCACCGCAATTCACCGATTTTTATGTGCATTTTGTATATTACAAAATAAATTAAATCCAAATCTTTGTTCATTCATACAAATTACAATCCAAACCCGAAAAATTACAAAAAAGGGCTTGATTTTTTGGAAGAAATGTAATATAATGTGTACAAGGCAAAAGGTTTCCAAGGGGAAACTATCCCGAAAAAACCCAAACGCCCAAAATTTTATTTTAACAAGCCTCGAAAAGAGGCAAATTTGAAGGAGGAAAACATCCAATGAGCAAGAAAATTATCTCCGCTATTCTTGTAATGGCAATGGTAATTTCTATGTCTGCTACCGCTCTTCTCTCTTCTGTAGGTGCCGCTGCAGAAACTGATTACGAAGCAGACAGAACCACTCTCAAGGCTTCTATCCAGAACCTTGTAATCTATGGTCCCGAGCTCGATGCTAACACCATCGCTCTCCTCAAAGAGACCAAAATCCTTACCAAGAACGACGACCTTAACTGCGACGACGGTTGCGGCGAATGGGTTGAACTTCACAACAGAAATTCTTTCTGGAAAAACTACACCACCGAATACACTGTAGATCAGTACCTCTTCAGCAAGGCTACTACCGCTGAAGAAATCGCTGAAATCAAAGCTGACATCAACGCTAAGATCGTTGCTGCTGCTTCTGCTTGGTACTTCGGTCAGGATGCTAACAACGAACTCGTTGACGCTACTTTCAACGCTGGCAGAAACAAAGCAGTTAAAGATGCTATCAACACCGTTAACAGCATCTACGATACCCTTAAAGCTGAAGTAAATGGTAAAGATGATATGCCTGAAGCTTACGCTGATATGTACTTCGGTCAGTTCTACAAAGGCTTCGCTACCTCTTCCAAAGCTTACAACCAGGCTATCGGTTTCAACCCCTACTTCTTCATCATTTCTGAAGAAGACTACATCAATGACAGCTACTGGCTCAACGGCCTTGATCAGTACACCATCAGATGGTACACCTTTGCTGAAGCTCGTGAAATCGACGCTGCTGGCGTATTCGCTTTCGAAAACGCTATCAGAAAGATCGCTATCGAAAACTGCAACGGTCTCCTCTTCACTGATTTCGTAACCGGCAGATATGCTGAATTCAACACCATCGTTAAAGACCTCTTCAC
>CAJGDF010000006.1 GCA_904502105.1 uncultured Clostridia bacterium | reverse complement strand
TGTATATTTTTCGAGCAGCTTTGCGCAATATTCCGAAAATTCGCGTTCGTTGCCGCATTCGGATTCAACAAGCAAAAGCTGTTCGAGATCTTTGAATTTTGCCGTCACGTTATCACCTTTTTCTTTTTATTTTTCGGTTGATATGTTTTACAGTTCGTTTACAAGTGCTTTGAAGTGCTTTCCTCGTTCTTCAAAGTTTTTATAGCAGTCAAAGGATGCGGATATCGGTGATAAATAAACGATATCTCCTTCCTTCGCGCACGCATGAGCCTTTTTGACTGCTTCTTCCATATTTTCAGCAAATTCGAGAACAGTAACCTCCGGATCGTATCCGTCGCATTCTGTTACGGCTTTATATATCTTCTGAGCAGTCTGTCCTGTAAGGATCATGTGCTTTACGTGCTTTACAATATACGGCGCAACGTCCGAATAATTGAGGTTTTTATCCGAACCGCCGCTGATCGTTATTATTTTCTGGGTCTGGCTCTTTAAGCATGCTATAACGGATGTCGGAGAAGTTGCAATAGAGTCGTTATAATATTTAACACCGTCTTTTTCTCTGACAAATTCCATTCTGTGTTCAACGCCGCCAAATTCCGCTGCAACCTTTCTGTAGGTAGCAATATCCGCAAATCCCCATGTCGCACAGATCGCAGCCATAAAGTTTTCAACGTTGTGATCTCCGGGGATCTTTATCGAATCCTTATGGAAGAGCATTATCGAGCCGGTTTCGTCTTTATGAACGATAAATCCGTTTTCATTGAGGAACGTGCCTTTTTCGGGGGATGTTTTTCTTGAGAAAAATTCCACCTTGCCTTTCGCTTCGGGCGCGAGTGCAAGGGTAGTTTCGTAATCGGCGTTGAGAATAAGCTTGCCGTTTTCTGTCTGATGGCTGAATACCGTCTTTTTTGCTTCGATATATTCTTCCATAGACGTGTGCCAGTTGAGATGTTCTTCAACGATATTTGTTATAACGGCTGTGTCTGCACTCACGGACATATCAAAAAGCTGGAACGATGAAAGCTCTGCTATAACGATATCATCCGGCTTCATCTGAGAAATTCTCGGAAGAAGCGGTGTGCCGATATTTCCGCCTAAAAATACCGTGTGTCCCTGTTCTTTAAGTATATTGTATATCAGGGTAGTAGTTGTTGTCTTGCCTTCGCTTCCCGTAACCGCAATTATTCTGCACGGACAAAGCTCAAAGAATAACTGCATCTCGCTCGTTACCTTCGATCCGCGATTTTCAGCTTCGAGAAATTCGGGAATGTCACGTCTCATGCCCGGTGTCTTGAAAATAAGCTCATCGGTCATGTCTTTGAGATAATTTTCGCCCGTTATGAATTTAACGTCCGGAAACTCCGCGCGAATGTCCTCTTTTATCTCGTTTTTGTCTCGAACAGTTACGTTTGCACCGTTTGCCGAAAGCATCGAAACAAACGGACGGTTGCTTACGCCAAAGCCGACAACTGTTATATTTTTACCTCTTAATGAGGAGAAGTATTCTGTGTAATTCATGGTCAGTCTCTCTGTATTGCAAAAGATACGCATTCAATGGCTTGAATGTTGGAAACAAGCATTTCTTTATTCTTTTTCCCAACGGTTTTTAACGTCATTTCGACTCCGATAGCATTTGGCGTTCCGCTTTTTGCGGCATGGATATCCATTTCGCTTATGCGGTATCCGAGTGCTTTTATGTTTCCCACTGTTTTGTTTATATTTTCCGCACCGATTATTTCGAGATAGACCTCAAGGTCTGCCGAATGCGCAAAAAATACGTTGTCAAGCTTGTGCAGCAGAACAATTACAAAAACAAGCAGCAGTGTCGCCAATATCGCCGCAGGGTAAAATCCGACACCTACACATATGCCGACAGCCGCGGTACTCCAAAGACCTGCCGCGGTAGTAAGCCCTTTGACCTGCATATTGCCGGTTATAAGTATCGTGCCGACGCCGAGAAAGCCTATTCCGGATATTACCTGCGCGGAAATACGTGTGGGGTCAGTGTCGTATCCGAGTATTTCGGTAACGTACAGCCCTGCCAATGTTGCCAGACATGCGCCTATGCATACAAGAATATGTGTTCTGAAACCTGCTGCGCGCCCTCTCCAACCGCGTTCAAAGCCGATTGCGCCGCCGAGAATGAGCGCGAGCAGAAGTCTGACCGCTGTTGAAACAATGTTTAGCTCAGAAATGAGCTTCAGAAAGTTTTCCATAAATAATCCTTTCGTTTGTTTTAACGACGGTCTGTTATTTTATTATTCAGCTGCTTTAACGATGGTTGCGAAGTCTTCGGATTTAAGAGATGCGCCGCCGATAAGACCGCCGTCAACATCGTATTTGCCGAGAAGTTCTTTTGCATTGCCTGCGTTCATGGAGCCGCCGTACTGAATGGTGGTGCCTTCAGCGGTTTCTTCATCGTAAAGGTCGCAGAGAACGTCTCTGATGATCTTGCAAACTTCTTCTGCCTGGTCAGAGGTAGCGGTTTTGCCGGTACCGATAGCCCAAACGGGTTCGTATGCGATAACGATGTTTTTGAAAGCGCTCTTGTCAACGCCCATGAAAGCGATCTTGGTCTGCATAGAAACGATCTCAGCAGTGATGCCCTGTTCTCTTTCGTCGAGAAGTTCGCCTACGCAAACGATGGGCTTGAGACCTGCTTCGAGAGCTGCGATAACTTTCTTGTTAACGGTGATGTCGGTTTCAGCAAAGTACTGACGTCTTTCGCTGTGGCCGATGATTACGTATTCAACACCGATGTCCTTGAGCATTGCTGCGCTTACTTCGCCGGTGTATGCACCGCTGGGCATGAAGTGAAGGTTTTCAGCACCGATCTTAACGTTTGTGCCTTTAGCAGCTTCGATAGCGTTTGCAAGGTTTACAAAGGGAACGCATGCAACAACTTCGCATTTTGCGCCTTCAACCTTAGCTGCAACTTCTTTAATATAATCATATGTTTCGGAAGGAAGTTTGTTCATCTTCCAGTTGCCTGCAATTATTGTTTTTCTCTTATCGTAGTTCATTTTTAATCACCTTTCATATGTAAAAGAAAAAGGAATTACTTTTCAGGAATCACATGAATTCCGGAAGCATAATTCCTTTAACCTGTTTATTTTAAATTTTTAAACGATGTACTTATTTGTCGAGGAGACAAGCAATACCGGGAAGTTCGATACCTTCGAGGAATTCGAGAGAAGCACCGCCGCCGGTGGAGATGTGAGTCATCTTGTCAGCATAACCGAGCTGTTCAACTGCTGCTGCAGAGTCGCCGCCGCCAATGATGGAGATAGCGCCGGATTCAGCAACTGCTTTAGCTACTGCGCGTGTGCCGCCTGCAAAGTTTTCCCATTCGGAAACGCCCATAGGACCGTTCCAAACAACTGTGCCTGCGCCTGCGATGGACTTGGAGTAGAGCTCCTGAGTCTTTTCGCCGATATCAAGACCCATCCAGCCGTCGGGAATAGAATCGGAGTAAATTCTCATGAATGTGCTGTCTTCTTTGTACTCGCGTGCGATAACGTTATCAACAGGGAGAAGGAAGTTTACGCCCTTAGCGCGAGCTTTTTCAACGAGTTCGCGAGCGAGGTCGAGCTTGTCTTCTTCACAGAGAGAAGTACCGATGGAGTTGCCGAAAGCACGGAAGAATGTGTATGCCATACCGCCGCCGATGATGAGGGTGTCAACCTTTTCGATGAGGTTGTTGATAACACCGATCTTATCGGAAACTTTTGCGCCGCCGAGGATTGCAACGAAGGGTCTCTTCGGATCGTCGAGGGCTTTACCCATAACTTCGATTTCTTTCTGGATAAGGTAACCGCAAACAGCAGGGAGGTAATCAGCAACACCTGCGGTAGAGCCGTGAGCTCTGTGTGCAGTACCGAATGCGTCGTTTACATAGATCTCTGCGAGAGATGCGAGAGCCTTTGCAAATTCGGGATCGTTCTTTTCTTCAGCAGCGTGGAAACGAACGTTTTCGAGAAGCATAACTTCACCGTTCTTGAGAGCAGCTGCTTTAGCCTGAGCATCGGGACCGATAACGTCTGCAGCGAGAGTTACGGGAATGCCCTTCTTGGTGAGGTCATCAGCAACGATCTTGAGAGAGAGCTTGGTGATGTCTTTCTTGCCTTTTTCAAGAGCTGCTGCGGTTGCTGCTTCCTGTTCTTCAGCAGGGAGTTCAGCAATCTTTTTCTTTTCTTTTTTGTCGAGCTTGAGCTCAGCATCGAGGACGTTGTGGGGTCTTCCCATGTGAGAACAAAGGATAACTTTCGCGCCCTGAGCTACGAGGTATTCGATGGTCTTCATTGCACCGACGATACGTTTGTCGTCAGTGATAACGCCGTCTTTAACGGGTACGTTAAAGTCGCATCTTACGAGGACTTTTTTGCCGGCAACGTCGATATCTTCAACGCTTTTCTTGTTGTAGTTCATTTGTTTGTACACCTCATACTATATTAACGTAGTTTTAGAAAACAAATTTAATTTATATCGCGGTAATAAATTTACCGTATACATTATCATACCTTATTTTCCCCGTTTTTTCAATAGAAATACAGGAAAGTTCGGTTTTTTTTCATTTATACGGACAGCTTACTGCCCTTGTTTTATTTTGCGTCTTCGGTTCTTATCTGTTTACGTTTGATCTTACCCGAAATTGTCTTGGGAAGCTCTTCAACATATTCGATAATTCTCGGATATTTGTAAGGTGCGGTTACTTTTTTTACATGGTTCTGAAGCTCTTTTGTAAGCTCGGGGGACGGCTGGTATCCCTTTGTTAAAACAACGGTAGCTTTAACGATCTGACCTCTTTCGGGGTCGGGAACAGCAGTTATAGCCGTTTCGAGAACTGCGGGATGCTCAAGCAATGCGGATTCAACCTCAAAAGGTCCGATTCTGTAGCCGCTTGATTTGATAACATCGTCGCCTCTGCCGATAAACCAGATATAGCCGTCTTCGTCTTTCCATGCCATGTCGCCCGTGTGGTACCAGCCGTCGTACATTACGCCTGCGGTAGCCTTGTCGTCGCCTCTGTAACCGTGGAAAACTCCCGGAGGAATACCTTTTGAAATGTCAAGACAGATCTCGCCCTCTTCGCCTACGTTGCATTCTTCGCCGTTTTCGTCGATAAGATGCATTCCGAGAACGGGGGAGGGTCTGCCGGTTGAACCGGGCTTAGGTGTGAGCCACGGGAAAGTTGCGATGATAACCGGGCTTTCGGTCTGACCGAAGCCTTCGCGAAGTTCAAGACCTGTATTGTCGAGCCATTGTCTGTAAACCTCTGCATTAAGGGGTTCGCCTGCGATGTAACAAGCCCTGAGATTTGAAAGATCGTATTTTTTAAGATCTTCCTTGATCAAAAATCTGTATACGGTCGGGGGCGCGCAGAATGTGGTTATATGCTTTGTTGAAAGCACTTCAAGAACATCTGCGGACTCAAAACGGTCATCGTAGTCGTAAACGAATACGCATGCACCGCATATCCACTGACCGAATATCTTACCCCATGCGCATTTTGCCCAGCCTGTGTCGGCAAGGGTAAAGTGGGTGTCGGTATCCTTGAGATTCTGCCAGAAGCCTGCGGTAAGAATATGTCCGAGAGGGTAGTACTGAACGTGCTGAACCATTTTCGGATGAGCGGTCGTACCTGAAGTGAAGTAAACAAGCATCGGGTCGCTGTTTACGGTAACTCTTTCGTGGCATGCATCGCTTGCGGCTTCGAGCTCCGCATCAAAATCTATGTAATTTTCTGCGCCTTCTGTTCCGCCTGTAACAAAAACCGTCATATCGGGGAACTTCTCGGTCACTTTGTTTATATGACCGATTATGTTTTTATCGTTTGCACAGATTATATGCTTTATACCTGCCGCGCCGATTCTGTAATCGATATCCTGTTCTGTAAGCATGTGAGTGCTGGGGATAGCGATCGCACCGATCTTTATAATACCGGGAAGACAGTACCAGAAATGATGTCTCCTTTTGAGGATAAGCATTACGGTATCCGATTTTTTAACACCGTATTTCTTGAACACAGCGGCAGCCTTGTTTGAAAGCTTTGAAATATCGGAGAATGTAAACGTTCTTTCTTCGCCCTTATCGTTGCACCATAAAAGCGCTCTCTGATCGGGAGAAAGACGTGCGTATTCGTCAACGATATCAAGACCGAAATTGAAGTTTTCGGGAATGTCTATTTTGAAGTTGCTGTAAAAATCTTCGTATGATGAGAATTCTGTGTTGCAGAATCTGTTAAGTAAATTCATTTGTGTATGCGTACCTTTCAAATGTGCTATTTATATTGTAACAACAAGTATCTTCGCACATTTTCCGTTCAGCGCCTTCATACCGTGAGGATACTGAGAGTCGAAGTATACACTGTCGCCTTCTTCTACGGTCATCGTGTGATCTCCGATCTGTAAAAGAAAGCTTCCTTCAAGGCAGTAATGGAATTCCTGACCGGAATGTGAGTTTGTATGAACATTCGGATCATCATTCGGATCGACAGTTACAAGAAGAGGTTCGACTTTTCTGTTTACAAAGTTGAACGCAAGGTTTTCGTATTTATATGCCTTTGTTCGTTCAACACCGAGTCCTTTGCCTTTTTTTACGAACGAATATGTGTGAAGCTTTGCGGTATCACCGGTCAGAAGCTCTGTCATGCTTATTTTTACGTAATCGCATACGTCAAGAAGTACACTTACGGGAATAGGCACGTCTCCGCTTTCCATCTTGAGATACTCTTCTTCTGTAAGGTCTGTTGCCTTAGCCATTTCACTCGTTTCCACGTCGGACAATAATCTGATTGCACGAAGTCGCTGAGCTATTTCGGAATTTTTTATTGCCATAATATCACCGCCTTAGGATAGAAAAATAAAATAAAAGAAATCAATATGGGGAAAATGCTTTCGCGTCAGCGAAAGCTACCTCTTGACGGGAATTGTGGCTGCTTTTGCCGAACAAAACAGGTGCGAAAGCAACTGAAGCCACAAAACCTGCGTGAATTTATTTCACGCATTCACCGCCTTAGGATAGAAAAATAAAAAAAATGAAATCAATATGGGGAAAATGCTTTCGCGTCAGCGAAAGCTACCTCTTGACGGGAATTGTGGCTGTTTTTGCAGAGCAAAACAGGTGCGAAAGCAACTGAAGCCACAAAACCTGCGTGAATTTATTTCACGCATTCACCGCCTTTAAGGGATAGAAAAATAAAATAAAAGAAATTTATGAGGGGACCGTCTTTTGTTAAACACAAGAGATCGGAACTCTTTTATCAGTTATTATAATTGTAACCGAGTTCGAGAGCTTCGATGTTCTTGCCGAGAAGATCTGCTTTGCTTGCGGGAACAGCTTTCTTGAGACCCTCTTTGAGATCTTCAAGGGGAAGGAAGCCTGTTTTCTTAGCCATATAACCGAGAGCGATCATGTTTGCAAGACCGTTGTATCCGTTTTCTCTTGCGATCTTTGTCGCGGGAATGGGGTATACGTTGATGTCGGTTCTGTCGTCGGATCTCTTGATAAGGCTGTCGTCGTAAATGATGCATCCGCCGGCTTCAGCTTTAACCGCGAATTTGTCGTAGGAGGGCTGATTGAGTGCCATGAGGATGTTGGGTTCGTTAACGATGGGAGCAGCGATCATTTTTGTGTCGATTCTTACAGCACAGTTGGATGTACCGCCGCGCATTTCGGGGCCGTAGCTGGGGAGGAGAGAAACTTCACAGCCGCTTACCATACCGGAGTATGCGGTAACCTTTGCTGCGAACTGTACACCCTGACCGCCGAAGCCTGCAAAAAGAATATTGTGAGCCATATTATGCTTCCTCCTTGCTCTTATCTTTGTATACACCGAGGGGATAATAGGGCATCATGTTGTCTTCGAGCCATTTCATAGCGGCTGTGGGAGACATACCCCAGTTGGTGGAACAGGTAGACAAAACTTCTATGATGGAGAAGCCTTTTTTGTTTATCTGATTTTCAAAGCCTTTTTTGATAGCTGCTTTTGCTGCGTTTACGTTTTTAACATTGTTTACGGAAACACGTTCTGCGTATGCAACACCGTCAAGTGTGGAAAGCATTTCGCAAACTCTTACGGGGTAACCTGAATAGTTGACATCTCTGCCGTAGGGAGTTGTCTGAGTTACCTGGCCGGGAAGAGTTGTGGGAGCCATCTGGCCGCCTGTCATACCGTAAATAGCATTGTTGATGAAGATGATAGTGATGTTTTCGCCTCTTGTTGCAGCGTGAACGGTTTCTGCTGTACCGATAGCGGCAAGGTCACCGTCGCCCTGATATGTGAAAACAACATTGTCGGGAAGAGCTCTTTTAAGACCTGTTGCAACAGCGGGTGCTCTGCCGTGAGGAGCCTGAACCATGTCGCATGAAAAATAGTTGTATGCCATTACCGAGCAGCCAACGGGCGCAACGCCTACAGCGGTTCCGAGAACACCGAGTTCTTCAAGAACTTCGCCTACGAGACGGTGAACGATACCGTGAGTACAGCCGGGGCAGTAATGTGTTACCGCATCGGTAAGACCTTTTGTTTTCTGAAATACGATACTCATTATTTGTTACCTCCGTTCAATTCACAGAGTTTTGCGTAAACTTCCTTCGGTGTCGTAACGATACCGCCGGTGTGTCTGAGAAGTTCAACGGGCTTTTTGCATTCAACGGCGAGTTTAACGTCGTCTGTCATCTGGCCCATGTTGAGCTCAACAGTAAGGATATTTTTAACGTTGGGATTGTCTTTGATCTTGTCGAACGCTTTTGTGGGGAACGGATATACGGTGATGGGACGGATAAGACCTACCTTGATACCTGCCGCTCTTGCTTCGTCGATCGCGGATTTGGAAACTCTTGCAGCGATACCCATGGCAACGATGATGATCTCAGCATCCTCGGTCATGTATTCTTCGTATCTCTGTTCGTTTTCGCAAACCTTTGCATAACGTTCAAAACGTTCAAAGTTTTTGATCTCAAGCTGTTCGGGCTGGAGATAAAGAGAGTTTATGATATTGTGTTCTCTTTCGTTCTTGTGGCCGTTTGTTGCCCAGGGCTTGTCTTTCTTTGCGGGTGTGGGGATGTTGTCAAAGGAAACGGGTTCCATCATCTGACCGAGTGTACCGTCAAGAAGAAGCATTGCGGGCATACGGTATTCTTCAGCTTTATCGAATGCGATAAATACGTAGTCGATGATTTCCTGAATGCTGTCGGGAGCGTAAACGAGAAGATGAGCATCACCGTGACCGGGAGCTTTTGTTGCCTGCCAGTAGTCGGACTGAGAGGGCTGGATACCGCCGAGACCGGGGCCGCCGCGCTGTACGTTGATGATAAGGCAGGGAAGATCGCTGCCGATTATGTAGGAAATACCTTCGGACTTGAGGGAGATACCCGGAGAGGAAGAACTGGTCATTGTTCTTACGCCTGCGGATGCGGCGCCGAGTACCATGTTGATAGCTGCAACTTCACTTTCAGCCTGGAGGAATGTGCCTCCGAGCTTGGGAAGCTTCTTGGAAAAATATGCGGCAACTTCTGTCTGCGGAGTGATGGGGTAGCCGAAAAAGTGCATACAACCGGCTCTGATCGCAGCTTCGGCAATCGCTTCGTTGCCCTTCATTAATACTTTATTCATATTAAAGTCTTCCTTTCTTATTCTTTTTCGACCGTGATAACACAGTCGGGACACATTCTTGCACAGAATGCGCATGCGATACACTTTGTGATATCAGTCATTGCTGCGGGAGAATATCCCTTTTCGTTAAGATTTTCGGTGTCAAGCTTGAGGATCTTTTTCGGACATGCTTCAACGCACAGACCGCAACCCTTGCATCGATTTACGTTTATCGTTATCTTGGACATTGTGATATCCCTTTCGTTATAATATTAACTTTAATATAATAAATTATTATAGCACATGTTTTGTCGGAATGGAAGAGAAAGAGGCTTTTTTTCATAAAAAAGTCAGAAAATACAACCGTTTTTTTACATATCCTTTGACTCACTTTTATTTTTTATTTCATAACGAAAAATGTTATTGACAATAATCGCATAACGTGATAATATTATCACAGTAATTCACACATAACGTGAACATAATACTTTTATGTCGCCTTGAAATAAGTAAAAGCATATTATGTTAAAACAAAGGAGGTAAAAATGAGATTATTTTCAGATAGCCGTATTGAATTCAAAAAGATCGGTTTTCTTGCTCTTTTGATCTTTACGGTTGTGTTCGTTTCTGTTGGGAGGATGTCTGAACTTTTCGGGATTTACGTCAACACTGCGGCAGATGTTGCGCTTATATATACTGTTTGCGGCTCGTTCGTGTCTTATTGTGCGGCATCTGCAAGCGATAAAATAAATATAGCCAAAAACGGGTTTGTTGACCGTCTCGGAAAAGAATATGAATCAACCGACGGCAGCGAATGATCAAAATCATTATTTATGAAAGGAATCTTTCGGTATTCCGAAAGATACGGTTTTATTATGACAGGTAGAGAGCTTGTTCTGAATTGCGAAAAGATGTTGAATGCAAATACTGTTTATATGTGGGGCTGTTACGGTCAAAGGCTTACGGCTGATCTTATTGAACGCAAATCCAAACAGTACCCGAACCGATTCAGCTCCGCGAGGAAGGATTATTTACAGATTCTTTCGGACAGCGGTGAGTGGTATGCGTGTGACTGCGCAGGGCTTATTAAAAATTACTTCTGGGGCGGATTCGGAAATAAACTTAAATATTCCGCACTTAACGATTACGGAACGGAGAGCATGAAAAAAGCCTCAAAAAGAAGCGGAAAAATTTCTCAGATGCCCGAAATCCCGGGTATAGTTGTTTATAAAAAAGGACACATCGGTGTTTATGTCGGAAACGGAGATGTTATAGAGTGTACACTCGGCTCGCGCGGCGACGGAGTTGTTTTAACAAAGCTTACCGCTGCGGGATGGACAGATTGGTTCTTTGCGCCCGATGTTCAATATGAAGACGACCGACCGGTCAAAAAAATATATGTTAAACCTAAAATAAAAGATATTTTCAAGAAATTAATAACAAGGAGAGATAAACTGAAATGAAAATAGATTGGAAAAGAAAGCTTTCTTCAAGAAAATTCTGGGCAATGCTTGCCGCGCTGATTCTTTCTGTTTTAACAGCTTTTGGCGTCCCCGAGCTTAAAAGCGAGCAGGTGGTCGTTATCGTTACGGGAATAGGGGCTATTGCTGTTTATATGCTTGCCGAGGGTGCGGTAGATAAAGAAGCCGTGGACAGCGGCGAATTTGACTCGGTCAAAGAGGAGACGGATCTCGGAGAATGACGGAAAATCTTGAAAAACGTACATACGATCATGTTTTGAAGATCAGTCAGATACTGTGCCCCAACATTGTTATCGGCAGAAAGGGGCATGTACCCGATACCGTGATCTTCGGCTGTGTTACAGATAAAAACTTTCATAAAAAATTTATCGACGGAGATTACGGCAAGGCGCCCCATTACGTTATTTTGCGTGACGGCTCCGTGCTTAATTATATTTCCGTGTCGGACAGTTCTTCGTATTTCACAACGTCCTCACTGTCTGAAAGTGAAAATTATTATGCAAAAGCAAAAGGCCTTGTTTCGTGCCGCCCCGTGAATGTTTCGCTCTATTCCGTTTCGATTCTTTTTGAGGGAGAGGATGCTACCGATGAACAGTTGCTTGCCGCCGCCTCGCTCCTTCGTCTTATCAGTATGAAATTTATCCGTCTCTACAGAAAAAAACTGCCGCCCGATGGTAACCATATCATCCCGGCGACAGCTCTGTCTTCAAAATATTCGTTTAATGTAAGGATCGAAGATATTATTGAACTCTTTAAGAAAAGACCGATCTGATCACGGCATATTTTCTTCGAGCTGTTCTATTCCCGCATCGGAATAGAAATCGCCTCGTTCAATGTGCTTTAGTTCGTGCTTTAACGCTCTGTCCTGAGCCGAAACCGATAAATTTGAATTTATATAAACATTGTAATCACCGTTTTCGTCCTTTACGGTAACTCCGTATATCGTGGACGGAAGACGGACGAGTCTTACGTATACTTCTTCCATTTTATGACTGTTTGAGCGCCTCTATTATTCTTATTGCTTTTTCAATATCTTCCTTGCTCGCACTCTTTGAAACAGAAAAAAGCATCTGCATTTCGGGGCGGGAATGAAGCATATTTCTCAAAGAGATTATCTCTTCGTCAAAACGTGCATTGTTTTTAAGATTATAGTTCTCATAGCCGAGCTCTATATCGTCATTGACAAGTTCTTCGATGGATACGTTGAAATAATCGGCGATCTTTCTGATGGTAGCAAGATCGGGCTCTCTGTTTGCGGTTTCCCACATCGCAATGGTGCTGAGCGCAACGCCAAGCTCTTTTGCAAGCTCACGCTGAGGCATGCCTTTTCTCTTTCTGAGAGCACGTAATTTAAGGTTAAATGACATTATATTTTCAATCCTTTCGGCGGTAGTATGAGACCTATTATTAATATTATATCTCACTTTAAGTGATTTGTCAAGAGTCTTTTTGTGTTTTTTTGAGAAAAATTTCACGTAATATTGTATAAACGGAGGTGTTACAGTTTTATTTTGATGTACAGTAAAAAGTATTGCGCCGAGCTTGTAAAGATGTATTATTCAAACACTTCTCCCGATTTATTTGAACGTGAGGCGGTCGAACGCGCGTTGAAAAAAGCCGATCCGAAAATGAGGAGGGAGTATGATAAGCTTTTCACTTTTTTCTTTGAGAACGGCAGACGTAATGCCAATTCCGTTGCGATAGAATTCTTTATTTCACCCGCAACTGTTTACAGGCGCCTCGACAGGCTTTGCGAAGCTGTAAACAATGAACTTTGCGCCATGAAAAATAAATCGGAGGCATGCTGAAAAGGCTTGACAAAGATGTTTCGATAATGTATAATTGAATAAATTATGTTACGAAAAATCGTCAGGAGGATTTTTTATGCTTAACATTGCTATGCTTTCACGTTGGCACGTTCATGCCAATGGCTACGCGAACGATTTCAGAAGAACCGGAAAAGCCAATATTGTCGCAGTTTGGGACGAGGATCCCGTTGCAGGCGCAAAATGGGCTGAACAGCTCGGTGTTGAATTCGTTGCCGATCTCGATACCCTTCTTGCAAGAAAAGATATCGATGCCGTTTGCTGCTGCACTCCCACAACCATGCACAAAGATGTTCTTATAAAAGCCGCAAACGCAGGCAAACATATTTATTCTGAAAAAGCTATGGCTACCACCGTTGAGGACTGCCTCGCTATCGAAGAAGCAATTCAGAAAAATAACGTTAAATTCATGCTCTCTCTGCCCCATAAATCCAGACCCGATGTTCAGTTTATCAAAAAAGCTATCGATAACGGAGATTTCGGCGACGTTACTCTCGTCCGTGTACGTAATGCTCACAACGGTATGAGCGGTGGCTGGCTCCCCGAATACTGGTATGATGAATCAACCGCAGGCGGCGGCGCTATGATGGACCTCGGATGCCACGGTATGTACCTTCTTTCGATGTTCCTCGGCAAACCCAAGAATTATGCGGCTGTTTACTCTGCACCGTTCCGCAAAGGTGTTGATGAAAATGCAGCTGCTCTTATCGAATTCGAAAACGGCGCTACCGGTATTTCCGAAACATCCTTCATTTCTTACAGCTCTCCGTATATGATCGAGGTTCACGGCACAAAGGGTGTCCTTCTTTCTGTTGACGGCGATGTTAAATTCAAAAACTTCAAGACCGAAGAATATCAGAACGGCTTTATTTCTCCCAAACTTCCCGCCCACGGTCCGTATCCCCTCGACCGCTTCGTAGACGTTTGCCTTAACAATGAACCCGTGCCCGAAGAATTCGGCACAAAAGTCGGCATCGAACTTACCAGACTCCTCGAAGAAACTTATAAGGTTAATGCTGCAAAATAAGAGAACTGGTTAAAGAACGTTAAAACATCTGAAAATAATATCGTAAATTCCTCGGTTTATCGCCGAGGAATCTTTTTTTATGTCGTAACCTCTCTTTGCAGGGGAGTTCTGCTCGATAAAGCGTGGGTTGTAATTCAAAAAGATATGTGTTATACTGTGTTTGGAAGCAGGGCTCGGCTTACTTTTTTAAGAGAGGTATCACCATGAATAATATCGGTCAAAGGATAAGAGAATTAAGAAAGAAAAACGATCTTACTCAGGAGGTTCTGGCTGATTTTCTCGGCGTAACATATAAGGCGGTAAGCAAGTGGGAGTGTGGACTATCGATGCCCGATCTTTCTCTGATCGGTCCTCTGACAAGAATCTTAAAAGTATCTGCTGATGAATTGCTTGGTTTGACTCCGGTCGCAATGGATCTGCGTAGGGCTGAACTGGAAGAAAATCTGCGTCAAGCATGGATCAACGGCGGAGAGCTTGACGGATTTTATCTTGTATATAAAGCCGAAGAAATAATCGTCCGCGAGTATCCTGATGATATGAAAGCACTTTGTAATTTTGCGTGGACAACTTCAAACAGAGCGTTACATTCGGAGAATAAAGAAGAGGATATGCTAAAAGCCATTCACCGTTTTGAAACTGTTATTGAAAATACAAATGATCAAAACATCAAACTGGATGCGATAAGAGGGATTGTTCGCTCTTTTAGTTATATCGGACTTTATGACGAAGCGAAAAAATATGCGGAATTAGTACCCGAAACTCCCAACGTTACAAAGGAAAATATTCTTGAAGACTGCCTGCGAGGGGATGAATTACGCAAGTACCGTCAGCAAAGATTGAAAAGAACGGTTCATGGTCTTCTTACTCGAATGTATCAATGTTCCGAGGATAAAGTACTTGCGGTCGAAGACTGTGAAAAAATATTGCAGATAATCATTCCTGACGGAGAATACTTCGAATTTTATTTCAATCTAGTCGATCTCTCATTTAGAAAATCTATAACGCTTGTGAAGTTAAAAAAATACAATGAAGCAATTAATGAATTGAGAAAATACAAAGAATACTCCATTCAGTGTGACCGTTGCGATAATCATAAAGAAGAATTTCGTTATACTTCTATGTACTTTGATCTGCTTGTTCTCCCCTCAAATATTCCCACGGAAAAAGTACTGCCCTCGTATAGCGAAACGTTTAAAATTAATATAATGGATGATATTTTTTCTCCTCTTCACGATCGTGATGATTTCAAAGAATTATTGAAATGATCGGTTAAACGTTATATCTGAACAGCAAAAAAGCGGCGCTCCTCATAAAGAGGTGTGCCGCAATTTTAAATTATTTTATTTTACGTTCATCATCAATTCCCGTTCGGCTTGAACATCGCTGGGGTAGGGGTATGTTTTTGCGATATTTTCAAACTGCGTTTTGATATTTTCGGCTTTTGCGGTGTCGTTTTCGCAGAGCAGAGCGTGAACGTATTGTGTTCGAAGAACAGACGGGAAATTTTTCATCTGCTTCATAAATTTTTTCTGCTCATTGTTTAACATCTCATCAATGATTTCCTTGCGGTTTTCCGTGATAAGTTCAATATAAATACGGTCGCAGATCATCAGATTTCTGTGAAGACCTACCATTCCGCTTTCGATAGAGAGCATATGTTTCATCAATTTGTCGGCTTCTTCAAAGTTTTCCTTATCCATAAGTCTGTTGCAGATAAAAACTCCGAGAGTTGCAACCATGCTGTTTTTCATATCTTCGTCAGACGGCAGTTTAAACCATTCATCGGGCAGATCCTTGAGCCGGACGCCGCTCGCAGTCTGTTCGTTAATTTTCATCTGCACCCAGAAAGCGCGCATTGCTTCCGGGCTTTTGGACATGGAAAAAGCGTTGTAACCGTCATTGTCTATCGTTCCCATTCGCATCGGAACACCGTTCATTATAGCGAAAATATAGCCGATAGCAGCGAAAAATATCATTACTGTTGAAACAAACGGCACATTTTTCAGCGCAAAGTAAAGCCCGAGAAAAACCGTTGATGCAATAATATTCATTATCGAACCGCCGAGATTGTAAAGCGTTACGGGTATCTTGCCGTCGATCATATCCGGAGGGGACATCAGGCATTGACCGCCTGTTCCCGCAATCGAAAGGCGTTTTGTTCTGATCTTGCCGCCTTCTTTTACGAACGTAAGGCTGAAAATGCGGAATACGCTGAATTTATAGCCCGACATCAGACCGAAAACAAGATGCCCTGCCTCGTGAATGATAATCTGAATAAGGATCGCCGCATACATCGCAAAAAACAGTCCGCCCGCGATCAGAAGCGTTTGCCCGATAGGTTTTTCGGCATCAAAATTTTGTCCTATTATCATACCTATAAAAAAGCCGCAGAACATGCCTATCCCGAGGAAGAAAAGTGTTGAAATGATCTGCCTGAATTTGAATTTCTTTTTCTGTTTGCTCATTTAAAATAACGACCTTTGTTTTTTTATTATTTTACATCTTATTGCGGCGTTTGTCAATGATGTTTGTTTTGAATTAACTTTTTTTCGGGAAAAATAAAGAAGACAAGTTTTGACCTGTCTTCTTTTGATTTTATAAAGCAAATATCACGCACATAAGTGCATATATAACTGAAAAACGAAAAAGGGGGTTTTAGAAGATTTGCGTATAGATTCAAACTCACGTAACACTGTTATTTTAGTGATATTCCGTCTGTGACGGAGTTATATTTTTGCAGTGCATAATTTTTGCTGTGCAAAAAAAGTGATATTGAAACATGCGGTTTCATTGATATTATATTCGCCGATAAACTGCCGA
>CAJGDF010000005.1 GCA_904502105.1 uncultured Clostridia bacterium | reverse complement strand
TATTTGCTTTTGATTCTTTTTCCTCTTTTACTGCTCTTATTATTTCAGGGTAACGATCGCATTTGTTTTTGAAATGTTCGGGAAGGACATGCTCCGTTCCCGTTCGTTGTGATGCCTTAAGACTGTTGAAAACGTCAACTGTTTCCGAATAATCACGTACCCAGCAAAGTATTTTTTTCTTACATCCTTCGCATACGTAACTGAGTGTTTCACTTGCTTTGTTTGGAAAAACGGTTTTGATCTTTCTTTTAATTGCTTTTCTGTGAAATCCGTTACCTATTCCCGATGATACGGAATCAGTTATTTTTTTTACCGACGATGCCGGCATTACAGAGTAAAGTATTCCTGCAAAAATAACATCGGGTAAATAACTGAATATTCCGACATCTCCGTTTGATAAAATCGTCAGTAAAGAAACGGATAAAGCATATGACAGAATGACTGCATATTTCCCTAATCCGCGAAGAATACATCCTATAACGGTACCTGTGACCACTGAACCGAGAAAAGGAAGAAGATCGGTGTCTGTTATAAAGAAAAACAATCCCATAAGAGATGCCGATGTGACGGAGATGTATAGACCGAATTTGCAGCATATGCAGTATAAAAGAAAATATGCTCCGATAAATGCTGTATGCCTGAATAGTGTACCCATTGAGTATATTCCTGTTAAGGCCGCGGCGGCACAAAGATTTATAAACACAAACCTCACGGCCGAAGTGAATCTTCGTTTGTTTTTTAGTGAATCCGATGTTACTGACAACATAAAAGCCGCAACGCCGCCTGCGATTCCTCCGACGATAAACAGACAGTTTGATTCGAATGAGTTTTCCGATACGAACATCCCAGATATCCCTGCGGCTAAAAATGACCACATGGTGAATAAAAATGCTTTGAATTCATTTGATATCGGGATGATGTTCCATAAAAATATCCGTGCCGCACAATTTGCCGCGGATGCAATACAGTATCGGAATACATCATGTCCGTTTGTTATGTATCCGAGAATTGCACCTATTGTTCCGAATATCCCCGATACCGAAGAATACGCCACTCCAAACGGCATTATCCTTCCGAACGCCGTATATGAAAAAACAACACCCAATAAAACTTGTCCGATATATAATGCTGCCGTACGTACGCTTATTCTGTGCTTTTTTAGTATATTTTCACGTTGCTTCATTTCTTTTTTTACTCCGTTTATTTGTGTTATTTTTTATGTATTTAATTTTACATCGTGTTCTTTGAGAAAAATAGCGAAATATATTGGTGTTTATTAAAAAAATAACGACAGTATAATCTTTTTTCAGTCAAAAACTATTGACTTAATCTCTTAATTGTGATAAAATTAAAAATAATTGTGAGGTGACGATGTGAGATTTATCAGAGCTGCCCTTTACTTGATTATAGTTGTTGTTCTTGCAGGTTGGATTTCTCTGTCCTTCTGTGAGTTTGAGATAGAATCGAGAGACGAATACGTTCGCGGACGTCTTGCTGAATACGGGATATCCGTAAAAGACACAGCATATTCAAAAAATACACTTTCTCTCTTTATTGCATCCGATGGCGAAAAAGTGACTTCAAACGATATAATGAACATAAGAAAACTTCTCAATGCACTGCGTTGTATCGTTTTTGAACAGAATATTTATAATGTTTCACTTGTTTCACCGTCAGGCAAGACAGTTTATTCTACAATGTTTTACAATATCTATACATCATCAGAGAATGTAGTTGCGCAGTATTCCGGCGGAACATACGATGATGTAATGAAGAAATATTTTCTGAAATACGGACTTAGAAAAAACGGATATGATTGCTCTTACATAGGCTTTTACGATACGATAGGCATGGAGGTCCCCGCTCTTTATATGGAGATCGGCACTACACCTGAAAACCTCTCTGCCGCTATATCCGATTTTATTTCTTCTGTTACGGATCTTAACGAAGAAGGTTCGGGTATTTTCAGATACAGTGCCGCGTTTTATAACGGAGAGGATATAATGGCGGTCGTTTCCAGAGACGTTGTTTACGGAGATGTCGTTTATTGGAAAGCGCCTGACTATTCTTCTATCAAAACGATGTTCGGCTAATAAATTTATTCGGAGAAATTAACAGTAATGAAATCTTCAAGACCGGTTTCAAACCGCCAGATAATACTTGTTTCGGTTATAGCGGTTATTTTGCTTTCAGCCATAATCGGATTAAGCATATTTTTTCAGAAAAAAAATTCAGATGATGACAGTGCGCTCAATAAAGATGTCGCACTCCGTACTCTTTGGGAAAAAACCGCAATAATAGGGGAGTATGAAGGAAAAAATGTAATACTCACCAATAAAGACGAAATATTTGTAATGCTTAAAAGCGGTGAGTGGAAATATTTGCCCGACGGAGTCGAAAAATTTGATTCGGAGCTTTCGTTCTTCATTGAGGAAGGTTACAATCTTTCTATTTGTCAGAACGGAACAGCAGTTGTTTCACATAATGATGAATACAGATATTACAGTACCCCGATAGGTATTGTTGATGATATAATAACCTACATCAAAGATACAACTTTCATTTCTCCCGAAGATGCCTCGGCTTTCTTATCTGTTTCCGGCAATGTTTTTGTTACTGTTGAAGGCTCATCCAAAGCAGTTCCATCCGGTGAACAGCTTGCATTGGCTCTCAATATCCCTTCATGGACAGAATTTTTTGGAGTAAAACCTGATTTTGAGCCTGCTTTTACTGTTGATAACAGAAACGGTCTCAAGGTAAGTGTATATAAATCGATCAATATAGGTGTTGTTGAGTATAACGGTATGCAGACCGTATATTCGATAGATGAGATCACAGTTGCAAGTTCTGAGCTTGTAGTAAAATCTTATTTTAACGATGCATCTGTTTCTTTCGCCGAAAAGCTTAATGGCGTTGAAAATTTTGTTGTAACTAAAAAAGGCGAGGAGTTCAATCTTTCTCCCGATACATCTTTAGATATGCTTCTTGATGTTTCCGGTTGGGAACGTCGATTCAAAGAGCCTGCGGGAATTCCCTCAAAGGCAGATATTGTAATTACCGGCGGCTCTTCTTTTACGGTCAACCTTTATTCTTCATTATCTGTTGCAGAATTTGATAATGTATTTTATTCTGTTCCG
Organism: uncultured Clostridia bacterium; assembly: GCA_904502105.1. GTDB lineage: Bacteria > Bacillota > Clostridia > Oscillospirales > UBA644 > HGM12619. The sequence continues at coordinate 13,647 of CAJGDF010000005.1, read as the reverse complement.
TCCACTGTTTTTTCTGCCATTGAAGAATATCTGAAACGTGATGAAGAAAAAAATGAAACAGTATCAAATGTTAAAAATACTGTTTTAAACGGTATCTCGGAGAAAAAACATATTCCGATCGTTTATAAAGACAATAAATATATAGTTTCCGTTAAATCTTCACTTTCTTCTGTCCTCAGTATCTCTTTGTGGACAGACAGCCCTGTAAGTGAAATATCCGGTAAACCCGATATTGTTTTTAACATCAATACCATTCCCGAGCTTACTCTCGATTTCTATTCCGCAAAGAATACTGTTTCTGTAAAGAGCGGTTCGGAAAAACAGGTTTATAAAATTCCTTCATCTGTTTGCGATTCTCTTATCAAATATATTCAGGAAAATCTTTATACAGAAGCTTGGACAATCTCCGCAATCGAGCTCGGTGCATTGCAGAAGACTGCGGAAAGCGTTGATATTACCGTAACGGACAGTTCCTCCTACAGAGAAAAATACAGCGAGGATGCTTCTGATGCCGTTGCTGTTCTTGCGGCTCTCGATCTTCTTCCGCTTGACTCCCGTCCCGATATTTCGTCCGTTGAAAAAACAGAAATACTTTTCAAGGGCGATGAACGCTTTATGATGTATCTGTATCCCGAAAACGATGGTTCTGTTCTTGTTAACGTTACGGGTACATTCTATTCCAGGGGCAAGTATATTGACCGTTGGTTCTCCTGTAAATCTGTTTATTCTGATGTTGTTTCTGCACTCAGAGATGTTAATGCCCGTGCATCCGATACTGCAGCGGCTCTTTTCTGTGAGGCTATAAGAAGCGGTGATATTGAAATCATCAATCATCTTATCGGAACATCCGAATTCGATTACAGCAGCATAAAAACTCTTATGCTTAACGATCTTACGATAGAAAATACCGATCAAAACGGTGTTTATACTGTTTCCATGGATGTTGAAGATCCTGTTGATTCTCCTTTTGTAAAGGGTATACATGATTATACTCTTGTTATAGGCTCTTCATCAGGTAAACTTTCTGTTGTTTCATTTATGGATTCCGAAGAGTATAACGTTATTAATTCAAACGATGCCGCAGTTGCTGCTATAGATTTGTTCACCTCATGGAACGATGTTTCAGGCGTTACTTTTGATTCTTTAAACGCAATAGAAAACAAATCATCAATTATCTCGTATCTTATGCTTCTTTGCAAGAGAGACGGGTTGGGTAAGACCTCTGAAGAAAACCCTGCTCTTATTCAGTTTACTCAGGATGAGATCAATTCATCTTCAATGAAATATTTCGGAGTTGAAAAATTTGAAGCTTTTGATGCTCCGTATTACAATTCCGAAACAGGCTTGTATTCTTATGAGGGTACAAGTTCTCCTGCAAGATATAAGAGAGCGGTTTCTGTTTCTCACGAAGAAAACGGTGCTGCTACTGTTGTTTACAACTGGTATTCCGATCCTCTTCTTCTTTGTGTGACAGATACTGTTGTTTATACTTTAAACAAAAACGATGACGGCTCGTATGCCATTATTTCCGCTTCGTCCGATAATGTGTCTTCTCCCGATGATGAAGATGAAACATTAAACGACGGTTCTTCTTCAACCGAAGAGACTCCTTCTGTTGAAGAGCCTGCAGAGGAGCCTTCCGAAGAAGGTGAAACTACAGAGGAACCCGAAAAATTTGCTCCTCCGTCAGGACTTTCTCCCACAGAAACTATGTTTAAGTATTTTGAATATCTGAATGAAAAAGATATTCAAAAAGTAAACAGTATTCTTTATGAGGCATATGCAAGAACCGATACAGAATATGATTTTGACAGTCTTACCAAGATTTCAGTTCTTTCCTGCGCGGAAGTCCCTACCGATTTTGATTGGTATGAACCCTGGTATAAAGAGCCCTTTGCATATGTTTGTGTTGTAGCCGAAATCAACGTAGACTGTGAAGGTAAAGAATATCTTATTTATTCCAACGGTGCAAATTCCGTTGAGATTTATATGATCAAGACCTCTGAAAACGCCGATTGGCGTATAATAGCCGAAAAACACGGCGGTGACGGCTTGTTAAGTCAAAGAGGCTAAAAATTGCTATTAAAAATTTATATAAAATAAGGAGAAATCAGTATGCTCGTTGCTAACACTTTAATGGAAAAGCTCAACAGAGCTTTGGCAAAGTACGAACAGTATCGATTTGAAAACATTGCCGAAGTTACAGGTGTAACTATTTATCAGACTCCCGAACGTCTTCAGCATGAACCTGCAGAACAGGGTGTTGCTATTGAAAAAGGCGCTTCATGGGGTAATGAAGGTATTACAGGTTGGTTCCGTTGTGATTACGTTATTCCCGAAGAATTCGACGGCAAGCGTCTTTTTGTCGGCGCAAGAACAAACGGTGAAACTCTTTGGTTCTCCAATGATATGGTTAAAGGCGTTTTTGACAATAACCATCCCTATGTTCACCTTGTAAAATCTGCTAAAAAAGGCGATAAATACCATTTCGCGTTTGAAGCGTACAGCGGACATTGGTTCCCCGGTTGCGGCATCGGTGAAAAAAATCCCAAAATTACCGAAGGATGCAAATCTTTTGGCGGTGTTTACATCGCAGAAGAACGCGAAGATGTTCGTGACTTCATTTTTGACCTTGCTACCATCATTTCTTTTGTTAAAGGTACAAGAGGCGATAAAAATAATTTCCGCAGCGCAAAAGCTATGAAAACTCTTGAAAAGGTTTTTGCTGTTATTAACGGTGATCCCGATGAAACTCCCGAAAGCGAATGGCGTCCCAAGCTCAAAGAAGCTTGCAAGATCATGAAGCCCTTCCTTTCATCCAAAAACTCCGCAACAGCTCCCACGATCGGTCTTGTAGGTCATTCTCATATTGATACCGCATGGCTTTGGCCTATCAGTGAAACCCGCAGAAAGTGCGGCAGAACTTTCTCTTCTGTTCTTAACCTTATGGAACAGAATGAAGATTTTATTTTCATTCAGAGTGCTCCCTGCCATGCTGACTTTGTACGTCAGGATTATCCCGAACTTTTCGCCCGTATTCAGGAACGTGTTAAAGAGGGCAGATGGGAACCCAACGGCGGTATGTGGGTAGAACCTGACTGTAATATCACTTCCGGCGAAGCTTTCGTTCGTCAGCTTCTCGTTGGTCAGAATTTTACAAGAAAATACTACGGTTATTCTTCCGATACTCTTTGGGAACCCGACGTATTCGGTTATTCCGCGGCTCTTCCTCAGATTCTTAAAGGCTGCGGTATCGATTACTTCTGCACCACAAAGCTTTCCTGGAACGATACAAACCGTTTCCCCTATGATACTTTTGTTTGGGAAGGTATAGACGGTTCTACTGTTCTTTCTCATTTCAATACAATCCCCGCAAATCCCACCCCCGAAACTCTTTTCGGCATGTGGAACGATGTTCAGCATAAGGATGTTCAGGACAGACGTCTCGCGGCTCTCGGTCACGGCGACGGCGGCGGCGGACCTACCTACGAACTTGCTGAATATGCAAAACGTGTTAAAGACCTTGAGGGTTGCCCGAAAGGCGAAATGATGACTGTTTCCAAGTTTATGCACAGCATCGAAGAAAACTGCGAGGATCTTCCCAAGTGGTTCGGTGAACTTTATCTTGAACTTCACAGAGGTACACTCACTTCTGTTGCAGGTGTTAAAAAAGGCAACAGAAAGATGGAATTTGCTATGAGAAGTGCTGAGTTTATCGCAACTCTCGCATTCCTCAAGGGTAAGGGTTATCCCACTGAAGAACTTGATAAACTCTGGAAGCATCTTCTTACTCATCAGTTCCACGATATCCTTCCCGGTTCCTCTATTGCAAGAGTTAACGATGAAGCCCTCGAAGCTTTTGCTGAAGGTATTTCCGCAACCAAGCTTCTCACTTCCGAAAAAGCTCTTGAAATTACAGATGTTTCCGACGAAGAAATCACCGTATTTAACGATCTCAGCTGGAACAGAAATTCCTTTGTTCTCGAAAATACAACCAAAGCTCCCAAGGGTCTTAAATCTCAGAGCTATACCGATCTTGACGGTAATAACAACGTTTATGTTTCCGGCGCAAATGTTCCTGCTCTCGGTGCTGCTGTTTATGCTGTTGAAGAACAGAAGAATGCTGCTAAGAGCGCATTTAAAGTTAATGCGGCAATGACTAAAGTTGTAACTCCGTTTGCTGAAGTAAAATTCGATAAGATCGGCAGAATTTCAAGCTTTATTGATAAATCCACCGGCCGTGAGCTTGTTAAAGAAGGCGGCGCACTCAACTCCATCTGGCTCGGCGAAGACCTTCCCAACTACTGGGATAACTGGGATATCAACCCTGATCAGTATCTCAAGATGCAGCTTCAGACAAACCTTGTTTCCCGTGAGCTTATTTGCAACGGTGATCTCCAGCTCCGTATCAGAGGCACCTGGAAGATCGGCGAAGCTTCAACATTTACTCAGGATATCGTATTCTATTCTGACAGTAAGAAAGTTGACTTCGAAACCAAGGTTGACTGGAATGAAAAACATAAACTCCTCAAAGCAGGCTTTGATCTTAACGTATTCTCCGGTACTGCACGTCATGAAATTCAGTACGGTTATGCTGAACGTCCCACTCACAGAAATCTTTCCGAAGACAGAGCACGTTTCGAGGTTTGCAACCATAAATGGACCGATATTTCCGAAATGGAATTCGGTGCGGCTATCCTTAACGACTGTAAATACGGTATCTCTGTTCACGGCAGTGACGTCCGTCCCACTCTCCTTAAGAGCGGTACTCATCCCGATCCCCGTGGCGATAATGGTGTTCACACCTTCACTTATTCTATGCTTCCTCACGGTGCATTCTCTGTTGAAAGCGTTGTACGTCCCGCATACGAACTCAACGTTAACGTTACCACTGTAGGCGGTCGTTGCGATATTGCAGGTTCTCTTATCAATTTTGATTCTTCCAACATTATTGTTGAAGCTGTTAAAAAGGCTGAAGACGGCAACTCTGTTATCATCAGATTCTATGACGCTCTCGGTACAGGTAAGAAAGTTAAAGCAAACGTTGGTATCGAAGGTGTTAAAGAAATCGTTGAAACCAATATGCTTGAAGAAGAAAAAGCAGTTGTTTCAAACGGTTCCGAATTTGAAATGTACGTTAAACCCTTTGAAATCAAAACTATTTCCGTTAAATTCTAAGGAGGTATTGTCTTGCGCAAAGTAATCATTACAACAGACAGCTGTTGTGATCTTTTACCTGAGATGTATAAACAGCGTGAAATATACAAATTACCCCTTTACGTAACTCTCGGTGATAAAACATATTATGACGGTGAAGATATCAAACCCGTTGATATATTTAAGTATGTTAACGAAACAGGTGTTCTTCCCAAAACAGCGGCAAGAAGCGTTGGCGATTTCATCGATTTTTTCAAACAATTCGTTGACGACGGATGTGATGTGTTTTTTACAGGTATCGGATCTGCTCTTTCCGCAACAACTCAAAATGCCCGTCTCGCGGCGGAAGAAGTCGGCAACGTGTATGTCGTTGACTCCGAAAACCTTTCAACGGGTATTGCACTCAGTGTTTTAAAAGCTTGTGATCTTCGTGATCAAGGCCATTCTGCGGAAGAGATCGCAGATATCGTTTCTTCTGAAACAAAGAATATTGATGCAAGTTTTATCATTGACAGACTCGATTATCTCTATAAAGGCGGTCGTTGCTCTGCTGTTTCCGCGCTCGGTGCAAATCTTCTCAAACTTCATCCTTGTATTGAAGTTAAAGACGGTAAGATGGGTGTCGGTAAAAAATACAGAGGCAATATGAAAGATATTCTTGTTAAATTTGTTAAGGAACGTCTTTCTGTTGAAGGTATGAAATATAAGAGAACAAATGTATTTTTAACTCATACTTGCCTTGAACATCCCGAATACGTTGAAGCATGCGTTGAAGCAGTTAAAGAAACAGGTCTTTTTGATAATGTTTATGCTACACCTGCAGGTGCAACCATAAGCTCCCATTGCGGTCCGAACACTCTCGGCATTCTTTTTGATACAGAAGAATAAAGATTAAATTCAGATATGTCGCTCACTTTGTGGGCGGCATATTTTTTTATGATTTCTCATAGATATATAAAAAAGCTTTCGGGGGAATTATGAAAAAATATCTTGTTAAATTTATCTGTTTTGGTCTTACATTATCACTGGTTTACTGCTTTTTTAATATTCAAACATATGCTTTGAGTGCAAAAAGTGCGATCGTTGTGGAGGCATCTACAGGTATTGTTGTTTATGAACACAATGCCGATGAAATATTGCCCGAAGCAAGTACAACTAAAATAATGACAGCTTTGATCGCGCTTGAAAATTGCCCGAATGATTATTATTTTATTGTTTCCGATGCCGCCGCAAATGTTGAAGGCTCACAGATAGGTCTGCTTTCGGGAGATAAGGTCAAGCTTTCGGATCTTCTTTTTATGCTTATGCTCAGGAGTGGAAACGATGCCGCTCATACTATAGCTGAAGGTGTTGGCGGGAGCGTTGAAAAATTCGTTGAAATGATGAATCGTAAAGCGATTTCTTTGGGATGTACATCTACTCATTTTTCTAATCCGCATGGCCTTCCCGATAACGAACATTTTACAACTGCCAGAGATCTTGCGATTATTTCCGCGGATGCGTATCGAAACGAAAACTTCCGTAAGATCGTTTCATCTCATAAAGTTAAACTCGATTATATGAATCTTGTTTTGGAAAATTCAAATAAGCTTCTTGAAACTTATGAATATGCAAACGGAATGAAGACAGGATTTACAAAAGCCGCAGGGCGTTGCCTTGTTTCATCGGCTGAAAAAGACGGGGTCAGTCTTATTTGTGTAACGCTTAACGCTCCCGACGATTGGAATGATCATATTTCGCTTCTTGAAGATTGTTTTAATCGTGTTGAGAAAACTGTTGTTTACGATACGGGAAAATATAAAACCTCAGTTCCGTCTCTTGGTGGGAAAACAGATGTTGAAGTCATCAACACAGAGCCTGTTTACGGATTGAAAATAAATGGCAATGATGTTGAATATTCTTTTACCGAAAATCTCCCTGTTTCGATTTTTGCACCCATTGATGCAGGAACAACCGTCGGACATCTTGTTGTTGATTTTGAAAATAACAGGGTAGGGGCTGTCCCTATGGCAGTTTGCCGAACGGTTGATCTGAATTCTCGCGAACTTTCCTTTTTTGAACGTTTTTTTATGAAATTTGCTGATTTTTGGCTTTAATATCGTTTTTTAACGTAATATTATTGTGAAAAACTTGTTATTTTCTTCTTTTTAGGTTGACAAACAAGAGAAAACATGGTAGAATTATAAATTACAAGGAATGATAATCCGAAAGGAAAATTTATAATGCCCATTACCGATTTTCTCGAGAAAAATGCAAAGCTTTATCCTAACGATATTGCTCTTGTTGAAATAAATCCCGATAAAAAACCGTCTCATCCGATAACCTGGCGTGAATACAGTCTTATCGAATCCGCTCCCGGCGGCAAATATCGCCGTGAAATTTCCTGGAGAGAGTTTGATATAAAAGCTAACCGCTTTGCCAACCTTCTTCTTACAAGAGGTGTTCGCAAGGGCGATAAAGTAGCTGTTCTTTTGATGAACTGCCTTGAATGGCTCCCCATTTATTTCGGTATTCTTAAAACAGGTGCGCTTGCCGTTCCAATGAATTACCGCTATGCTTCCGATGAGATCAAATATTGCCTCGATCTTGCAGATGTTTCCGTTCTCGTTTTCGGTCCCGAATTTGTAGAGCGTGTCGAACATATTAAGCCCGTTATTCCCAATGTTAAACATCTTTTCTATGTAGGCAATGATGTTCCCTCATTTGCGGATAATTACGATGAGCTTGTAACTTACTGTTCCTCTGTTGCTCCCGCTATCGATGTCCGTGATGAAGATTACGGCGCTATCTATTTTTCTTCGGGTACAACAGGCTTCCCGAAAGCTATTCTTCATTCTCACGGTGCACTCGTTTCTTCTTGTTTAACAGAACAAAATCACCACAGTCAGACCCGTGACGATATATTCCTCTGCATCCCGCCGCTTTACCACACAGGCGCTAAAATGCACTGGTTCGGCAGCCTTCTCGTTGGCGCAAAATCCGTTATCCTCCGCGGCGTAAGCCCCGAATGGATACTGAGAACCGTTTCCGATGAGGGTGCAACGATCGTTTGGCTTCTCGTGCCTTGGGCTCAGGATATTCTTGACAGCATCGATCGCGGAGATATTGATATTTCCGAATACAACACCGATCAGTGGCGTCTTATGCATATAGGTGCGCAGCCCGTTCCTCCGAGCCTTATCAGACGTTGGAAACAGCTTTTCCCGAAACATGAATATGATACAAACTACGGCCTCTCCGAATCTATCGGTCCCGGCTGCGTTCATCTCGGCGTCGAAAATATTCATAAGGTAGGCTCTATCGGTAAACCCGGCCACCTCTGGCAGGCAAAGGTAGTTGGCGATAAAGGTAAAGAGGTCGAAGGCGATGAGGTCGGCGAACTTCTTGTTAAAGGCCCCGGCGTTATGAAATGCTATTATAAAAACCCCGAAGCTACCGCCGAAGTTTTAAAGGACGGCTGGCTCTGCACCGGTGATATGGCTCGTATCGACGAAGACGGCTTTATTTGGCTCGTTGACCGTAAAAAAGACGTTATCATCACAGGCGGCGAAAATCTCTATCCCGTTCAGATCGAGGATTTCCTCCGTTCTAACGATAAGATCAAGGACGTTGCTGTTATCGGTCTTCCCGATGAACGTCTCGGCGAGATCGCTGCTGCTATCATCTCTCTTAAAGATGGCGTTGAATGCTCTGAAGAAGAGATCAATGCTTTTTGCTCTTCGCTTCCTCGATATAAACGTCCCCGTAAGATCATTTTTGCGGATGTGCCCAGAAATCCCACCGGTAAGATCGAAAAACCCAAACTCCGTGAAATTTATTGCGGCGGCAGACTTGTCGAAGCTCAAATATCAGGTTAATATTTACTCCTCCCATTTGGGAGGAGTTTGTTTATGTAAGCAAAGAACTCCGAGAAAATCTCGGAGTTCTTCTTTATTGACTTATTCTTTTAGTAGGGAAATAATTGCGCCTTCGCCATCATTGCTGTTTTTTATGCATAGCCCGTGGCCGCCTACCGTTGCTGTGTATGAACCTCTATCTGCTCCGGGAGTGATGTAAATAATTCCGTTGTGAATAACATCATTTTTGTTGTAAACAGTGAAATGAATCTCCGAAATAAGATCTGTTGATATTATCTGTTTACCTGGAGCCCAATAAAGAGCAGCAATTTTATCAACAGTTGGGTATACTTCGATTTCGTTTTTATTTAAGATTTCGCTGTTAATACACTCATTTGAAATTTCTCCGTTAAAGCAGATTGCGGTCACATATGTTGCGTTTGGAATATCAAATTTAAATTGAAAATAAGGCAATTTACTGCTTTGATGCGGCTCATATATCCATTCCGCAAACCCAACTTTTTCTTCGGGAATAAGCTCGTAGATATCCCATATGGTTGTTCTTTGAGGAATAGACTCATATATATAACGTGAGATATACATCTTTCCGTTGCAGTCGAGCAGAAAATAATCGTCTGAGATCGGCTGCCAAAGAATATTATCTGTGTTGCTCAATTCTTCGGGGATTTCCATAAAAAACATTTCGTTCCATTCATCTTTTGTCCACGGTAATTTTTGCCATTCGTATTTTACATCGTTGAACGTGTTAATATCGTTATTCGTTTTTCCGATAATCGAAAAACTGTCTTCACCGATAAGATATCTGTATCCCGAATCACCGTTTATAGGCATGAAAGACGAAATAGGGGTAATGTAAATTGATCTCCATGAAACATAAGATTTACCTGAAATATCCGTAAATTTGCTTGCAACGGTAACATCTTCGCTTCCGAAGCAGTTTCCGAATTCATCATAATAATACTGCTTCACTTCAACCGCACCGTCCCTGTTTGATCTGTGAAAAAGAGTCATCCCGATATGACCGTCTGTTATGTCTGAAATTATAACATCGCTTTTGCCGTCATATTTGTATTCCCTTGTTATTTTATGCAGTTCAGGCGCTGTGTATAAAACAACATCATACGAATTCATAAAATTGCTTACGCCGTTTATGGAAAATACCGCAGGATGTTCGCATGTATATATTCGTTCTCCGTTTACCGCCGCACCTGAATAATTATGCCATTCTATAAGCTTATATCCAACGTTTTCTGCAAATGAGAATACTGCAAAGCCAAGGTCTGTCATGGTTGTTCTGCTTCCGTTGCCTGCTTTGAATCCAACAACCGCAAACCCAGGATGCCTGTCGTTTTCATAATAAGAGAAACAGTCAATATTTTTGCCGATCGTATATTTCAGAGATCTTTCAAAAAAATTAACGTTAAATGTGTTTTTGCTGAATTCGCTTTCAAGTAAATACATTGTTTTGATATATGTATCATCGGAATATTGATCGCCTTTTTCGCTGACATCCTCCCAGCCGTATGCCAAAAGCGTGTCGCCGTCAGATGTTTGAACGGCAATATAAAAATCGTCATTTCCGAGTCTCAATATATAACTGTCGGTTATTTCTTTTAAGCTGTAACGTTTTATCCATGCAGATTTATCTGAAAAATATCTTTCGAATTCTTCTTTTGAAACAGTTTCTCTTTCAAGTTTTCCCAAAAACTCCCAATCATCATTACCTGTATTTTTTGAGTACAAACGGTAATCCGCAGAAATACAGAACTGAACAGGCGGAGCGGAATCCTCTCCGTTATTGTAAATAACTTGGTCTATGTGATAGTTTGCGCCAAGAAGCTCGGTTTGCTTTTTTATCGGATCGAATATCAGTGAAACAGTTACCGCGATTACAAATAATACAGCCAAAATTATTATTATGAGATTTTTCTTTTCGATCTTCGCAATGTTTTTAATTCTTGATTTTGTGTTTCCTTCTCCAAAGGCAAGGAGAGTCGGAGAAGAAAACATTTTACCTGTAGAAAGATCCAGTAATGATTTTGCATAATCTGCTTTTATGTCTTCGCCGAGTTTACGTATGACCGCCTCATCGCAGCTCATTTCCATATCTTTTGTTGAAAGAAAAAATGCAAGCCATACAAGAGGGTTGAACCAATGTATACACAGTGCCGTAAAAGCCAGTATTTTGATAACATGATCCAATCTTTTTATATGATGCTTTTCGTGACAGATTATATACTGACTTTCTTCTTCTCCAATATATGACGGCAGATATATCTTTGGAAATATCAACCCAACAACAAACGGGGAGGGGATGTTGTCTGCAATATATATGTTCTCTTTGAGGTTTACAGCTCCTATAAGCCGTATTTTCAGTTTTATGAAACAGTATATTCCGTAACATAGCATTGCTGACATTCCTATTAACCACACCGTAAATGGAATGTTGAGTTTCTTTACTGTTATTTGTGGTTCGTTGAAAACAATTTCACCGATATGAACGGTCGTATCGCTTGGTGTTGTTTGTGAAATAACAATATTATCAGGTTCGATCTCTCCGATGAGATCTTCAAGATCTTCCTGTGTTTTTTGCTGAGTCAGTGCGATATCTTTTATCGGTTCACTGAAAAGCCCGACACATGATAACTCAAATTCGATACTTACAGGACACAGAAATCTGAAAAGAATAACGCTCCACATAACATATGAAAAAATTTTATATCTGTCTTTGAGCAGAAATCTACATAACAGCACAAAGATAATGGCTATGCTCCCGCCTATATTAATCTCAAGTAATCTTTGTAATATTTCATTCGTCATATCGATCCTCCTTCATCCCGTCTATGAGTTCTTGCAGTTTCTTCACATCTGCATCTTTAAGCTTGTTTCTTTTTGAAAACGCTGCAATGAATGCAGGCAAAGAACCGCTGAATGTTTCGTTGATGAAATCCTCGCTTTGTCTTGCAAAAAAATCATCTCTGGATATCAACGAGCTTACTGTGCCTGAATTGTTTACAAAAAGACCTTTTTCGCAAAGTCGTTTTAAAATAGTGTATGTTGTTGTTCTTTTCCAGTTAAACTCCTTTTCTGCAAGTTTAACAAGTTCTCCTGTTGTTAACGGTTCTTTTGACCAGATAATATCCGCAAATCTTGATTCTATAGCACCTAAATTCATTTTATCCTCCGTGTCTACATTCTGTAGTCAACTATAGTCTACATCATGTAGACAGATTTGTCAAGTCTTTTCTTCCTGTTCTCTTAAAAAGTTCAAAAATACTTTTTCGACATTTCACACAACTGTTTTTTATCTCTATTGACGGAAAATGAAAGATATGATATACTTATCTGCAAACTTTTTAAGGTAGGTAAGAAAACAGACATGGAAAATTCGGTCGATGTTCAGTCTAATGTTATAACATCGCAATCTTTAATTGAAAATAATTATCGGCATCTGCCCAATGAGCATCATTCAAAAAATGCCGATAAGATAATCTTTTTTTATACGTTCTTTTTGAGTCTTATTATGTTTGTAACAGTTCCCATTGCTGTTATTTTAACAAATGAGACTGATTTTTGGGCTAATGTCTTTAAAATCATGACTACACCCTGTAAACTGGTTACAGACTATTTTGCGCTCGCGGGGCTCGGCAGTACGTTCTTTAATGCGGGTGTATGCGGTTTGATCTGCAATCTCATAATGATAATCAGTAAAGTTAAACCGTGTGCAACAACTTTTGCAGGATATATGCTCGTTTTGGCTCATTGCTTCTACGGCTTGAATTTCGTTAATATGCTTTTACCTCTTTTAGGGGTATTTATATATTGCAGGGTAATGAAAAAGTCGTACAGGGAAAACTTCCATATTTCACTTTTTGCAACTGCTGTCGGTCCGTTTATCAGTGACTTTCTTTTCCGTTACACTATAAACAGTTCATACGTTTTCGGCGAACCTGAGGTTACCGTGCTTGGCGTTGTTCTTGCTGTTCTTTTCGGTCTCGGTTCGGGTTTTGTTATCCCTGCACTTCTTCCCGGAACAACTGCTATGCATCGTGGCTATAATATGTATAAAGCAGGTCTTGCTATCGGTATTTACGGTATTTTTGTTTATGCATTTATGTATAAAACTCTCGGTGTCGATGCTCCTTCCGTTATTCCGTTTGATAATCCCGAGTATTATTCGTTACCTTATGAATACAGAGGCTTTGTAAACGTATTCTTGATTTTTCTTTTTACGGTTACTATTCTTCTCGGCTTTTTCCTTAACGGCAGAAGTTTTCACGGCTATAAGGCTCTTATTCACAGCACAGGATACGGCGTTGACTTTCTCGATAAATTCGGTATGCCCGTTTGTCTAATAAATATCGGTATATATGGGCTTTGCGCTGTTGTCTATCTTAATATCATTTTCGTTCTTCCCGAAATATTTCCGTTTTTACCCGACGGTGTCGGCTTTACAGGTTCAACCATCGGCGCAACCTTTGCCGCTTTAACGTTTGCCGCAGACGGTCAGCATCCGAGAAACGTTTGGCCGATAGTTGCAGGCTATGGCGTACTTTTTGTTACGATGATAGTTCTTTGCTCCGTCTTTGGCCTTGATATCCCCTGGACACTTTCAAGCCAGTCTTATATTAAC
>CAJGDF010000004.1 GCA_904502105.1 uncultured Clostridia bacterium | reverse complement strand
TCTTCTTTTGAAAAAAATTCGCCTTCGCTGAGCTTTAAATTAAAAAAGTCAAACGTTTCGGAGCCGACGTGTAAAGCACGGACGGTATCGAGACCATCATCGTTATAATCCCAGAACAAAGTATATTCGCTATTGACCTTATCTTCTTCAGTCCAATTTTTCGATTCTTTCAAGTGAAGATTAGCTTCAGTAAAAGGAATCATTTTTAATCCGTCTATTTGATATGCTTCTTCGCAGAATTTCTCAATATTCTCGAAAATACGTAAATTGTTTTCTACAGAATAATCCCCATTATTGTTATAGGGAATCGTATTGGGTCTGGAAAACAGCAGAAGTTCCCATTTGGGTCTGTTCATATTGGTCGTTCCTGCCATTTTCAAGTATTCTTTATCGCCCCATGCGATCTGTGCGGAATCACTTCTCTCTTCTGTCCAATAATAGTTCGCAAGCGCAGAATACAAGACCAGGCTCGTTATAACTATCTGTAAAAACAAAAATAGGAATAAAAATGGGGACTTTCTGATGTTCGCCCATAGGTCTACGAATAAATACTTCATTTTTTGCACCTCCGATATATTTGAGTACGTGTCATGTTTACATTTATATTATAACACAGAAAGAACTTAATTTCAATATTTTATTAAATATAAAACATACAATATTGAGCTTATATATGGCGAAAAATTATTGAAAATAAACAAACTCCTCCCATTTGGGAGGAGTAAATATATGATAATTTATCTTTAAATAAACATATTATAGATATCACGTTTATGCATATTGTATTTGGTTGCGAGGATCTTTGCGGCTTCGGATTTTGTGCTGCCGTTTGCTATAAGATCATTGAATTCGTCTTCGAGGTCTTCTTTTGTTGCCTCTTTTTGCTCTTCGGGTGTTGCACCTTCAACGATAATTACAAATTCGCCGAGTATATTTTTTTCTTTATACATTTCAACGGCTTCGGATAAAGTTGTGGGAATTGCTTCTTCATATATCTTTGAAATTTCGCGGACGAGCGTTATTTTTCTGTCACCGAGGTATTCAAGCATATCTTCGAGCGTACCAAGAAGTTTATGCGGAGCTTCGTAGAAAACGAGAGTGTGAGTGTCGTTCTTTAACGAAAGAAGATGCTCTCTTCGGCTGTTTTTTGCAGTGGAAAGAAAGCCTTCAAAAGCGAATCTTTTTGTTGAAAGTCCGCTCATTGCAAGCGCGCAAACCATAGCGCATGGACCGGGAACGGCGCTTACCGCAAAGCCCTCGTCCATACATTGTTTAACAATCATTTCGCCGGGGTCGGAGATCGCGGGCATGCCGGCATCGGACACAAGCGCGCAAACTTCGCCCTGCCTTAATCTTTCGAGGATGACTTCGCCTCTCTGGCGGATGTTATGCTCATAATAGCTGATAAGGGGCTTCTTTATTCCGAAATGAGCGAGGAGCTTGCCCGAAACACGTGTATCTTCGGCTGCGATAAAGTCAGCCTTTTCAAGTGTTTCAAGCGCGCGTGGGGATATATCGTTTAAGTTGCCTATAGGTGTTGCAACAAGATAAAGAGATATTTTTTTCTTCTGTTCCATGATCAGTTTAATCCGTAAATTTTATTCAGAGTTTCCGTGTATTTCCCGTCGGAGCCGTAAATTTCAAGGGTGGGTTCGCAAAAAAGACCGGGTTTGCCTTGTTTTATGCCTTCAATAAGAAAAAGCTCAGGCTTTTTGCCGCATCTTGGGCTTACAAGCATAAGTCTTTTCGGCTCGATCTTTTTTTCGCGCATTGCACATATTGCATCTGTGAGGCGGTCGGGTTTGTTTATCATGCAGAAACGTCCGCCGTTTTTTAACAGTACACTTGCCGCTTTAACAACATCTGCAAGCGTGCATGTCAGCTCTGTTCTTGCTGCGCCTTTCGCGCCTTCGCTGACAAGTCCCGAATTTTCGGTCATATAAGGAGGGTTTGCCGTAACAAGATCAAAATAACCGCCGGGGAAGTTTTCGTCAATGGCAGTGTTGCGGATATCACGAAGGTAAAAGGATACTTTATCTGTTATTTTATTATATTCAGCAGTCATTTTCGACAGTTCGAACGGACCTTGCGAAATTTCATATCCTCGTGCTTCCTTACAGCAGTTATGAGTTGAAAGAATTACCGATATAACACCGTTTCCTGCACAGAGGTCGGCTGCTTTTGTGAATTTCTTATTTCCTGCAAACCAAGCAAGCAGAACCGCGTCTGTACCAAAGCAAAAACCGCAGTCATCCTGATATATTTTATAACCGTTTACGCATAAGTCATCGAGTCTTACAGCCATAATAGCAGAGTATCCTTTCCCGATTAAATATAAAAGCGGCTTTGAAGCCGCCTTTATATCAATCTTTTATTGATTAGTCGTTTTTCTCTGTCGGAGCGTCAACAGGGCAAACAGACTTGCAAGCGCCGCAGTCAATGCAGAGTTCGGGATCGATAACGAACTTGCCGTCGCCTTCGGAGATTGCGTCTACAGGGCATTCACCCTGGCATGCACCGCAAGCGATGCATTCATCGGTAATCATATGTGCCATTAAGAAATACCTCCTTAAAATTTATACAAGTATATTCTAACACACTTTTCTCGTTTTTGCAATAGGTTTTACGAAATTTTATAAAATGTTTCCGTGTTTATTAATCTTTGTCCGCAATTGCATTGAGTTCGGCATCATTTTCATCGGAAAAAGCCTTTTTAAGTGTTTTAACATCCTTTGCGGGATAGGAGCGGATGTCTGTTCCGTGTTTTGTGTCAAGGCTTACTCTTACGGTTTCGGTGGGAACGTTAACCTCAACAACAAGTCCGTTGCCATCGGGTGTTTTAACTGTGTAACCGACTCTCGGCATAGTTTCATACGCTTTTTCGTAAACTTCTTCCTCAAAATTGAGGCAGCATATAAGCTTGCCGCAAGTTCCGGAGATCTTCTGAGGATTTGTTGAAAGAGACTGATCCTTTGCCATTTTTACGGAAACGGGTGTAAACTCGCTGAGAAAACTTGCACAGCAAACTTTTCTTCCGCAGATACCGAGACCGCCGATCATTCTTGTTTCGTCTCTTACACCGATCTGGCGAAGTTCAATTCTTGTTTTGAACACAGATGCGAGGTCTTTGACCAATTCACGGAAGTCTACTCTGCCGTCGGCAACGAAGAAGAATATTATTTTGTTGTTGTCAAATGTATATTCAACGTCAACAAGTTCCATCTCAAGACCGTGCTTTTTAATTTTTTCTTCGCATGTTTCAAATGCACTTTTTTCTTTTTCGCGGTTTTGTTTGTCTGTTTCAATATCTTCGGGGGTAGCTACTCTGATAACGGGGGAGAGGGGAGTAAATTTTTCTTTTTGCTCTGTCATCTGATTTTCAACAACAACAGTTCCTATTTCCTGACCTCTGACTGTTTCAACGATAACCCTGTCGTCTTTTTTCAGAAGCATTCCGCATGGGTCAAAATAATAAATTTTGCCAACGCTTTTAAAACGTATGCCTACGATCTCAACAAGTTCCATATTATATATTTCAGCTTCCGTTTACGAAAGCCGCCTTTCTTGATTCGATTTATTTTTAACTGTATCTCCAACAGGCGGAATAACATTCCGAAACTATCAGGGTTGAGAAGAGAGAAGTGTTGACGTTAAACCTGATATTTTCATTTATCTTATCTAATCTTGTGCAAATCGATATAAGTCTTTTGGGACCAAGTGCCCTTACATCTGCATTTAGTCCAACGGTCGATCCGCTTTTTAACGAACGCAGATGAACGTTGAAATATCCGTAGAGTTCAACAGAGAATTCTGCAAGATCTTCTCTTTTTTTGAAAGATACCGCTCTTAAAAGCTCTGCAGGTCGTTTTTTTGTAAGAGCAGCTGCAAATTCATCACATCTGCGGTATATTTCGGTTTTCTCTTCGGAAAGAAAATCCTTGACAGCACCGATGTATCCGCCTGAAAATGCGATAGCGGCTGATTTTTTTTCTTCGGAAACTCTTGAAAATTCCGGCTTTTGCAGATATTGTATAAGCTCTTTTTCTTCAAGAGGCTCCATTGCAAGGGCTTCGCATCTTGAACGTAAAGTTTGTAATATCGCTTTAACGTTCTCCGTAATGAAAATGAAAACAGCGTGCTTCGGCGGTTCTTCAACGATTTTCAGAAGAGCGTTCTGACATACCGTCGATAATTTTTCCGCTTCATCGAAAACAAATACGCGGTAATCTGCATCGTTCGGAAGATAAGATGCGTCTTTGAGCGCTTCTCTTAATTCTTTGACTTTTATATCTGTCGGACAATATGTTATATCAACATGATTTCCCGTTAGAAATTTTTTGCACTGATTACATTTACCGCAAGGCTTGTTTTCGCTTTCGCAAACAAACGAAGCGGTTAATATTTTAGACAGCGTATGCTTGCCTGAACCTTTCGGCCCGTGGATTATATACGCATGAAAAGGACGTTCCAACGTTTTTTTTATGCCGTTGTTTCCTATTAATCCGTCAAAATTCATATGACCTTTACTTTTTCTGTGTTTCGTTTTATTAGATAATTTGCGGTCTGTTCTGTTATTTGTTCGCCGGGGAACAGTATCGGGACTCCCGGAGGATACGGAATGACAGATCTTGCCGCTGTTCTTCCGACAGAGTCTTTCACGTCTGTTTCTTCGGTTTTACCGAAATAAGCATCCTTGGGGGAACAAACAAAATTTGTTTTCGGAAAAGAAAGACCGTCTGTTTCGATAGGGGCTTCGGGGGCGAGCTCTATGAGAGTTTTTTCAAGGAGTTCAAGTTCTTCTTCGCTGTTGAACGGTGAAAACATGAAAACAATGCACTGTCCGGAGCACATTTCGGGCATGATGTTTCTTTTCTGAAGTTCTCCGTCTATTTCATCTGCGTTTGATGCAGCAATACAAAGTCTTAACGGGTCGTGTATTTTTGAAGATACAACGGTGATTCCGTTCTCCGTAAGTCTTTGCTTCATCGCTTCGATTTTTTTTCGGGTCGATTTGAATTTATCACCGTTTTCCTCGCACCAAGCCCGAGCATAGTCGAGTGATGAAAGAATTAAAAATGATGGGCTTGTTGAACCGAAAGCCAACATTCTTGCACTTACATCTTCGCGTTTAACATCTATATTAAAATGAATAAACGCGCCGCCTGTTAAAACGGGTAGTGTTTTATGTGCAGAGTCGATAATTATATCCGCACAGTGATTTCCCTTTACTGTTTCGTCGTTACCTTCTCCCGCAAACTTGAGGTGTGCTCCGTGCGAGTTGTCTACGATAAGCATTGCTCCGTGGTTTGTACAGATCTTTTTTATCTCTTCACAGTCGGCACAGAGTCCGTAGTAGTTTGGAGATGTAAGAAAAACTGCAGCAATATCTCTGTTTTCATTCAGGGCTTTTTCAATTTCTATTGCCTCTATCGGAAGTACGACCCCTGTTTTCTTATCTGTTTTATTATAAACAAAAACAGGCTCAATATTAAGAAGCATCGCAGCGTTAAAAGCTGAAATATGAATATTTCGCTCGAAAAGGACTTTCTTGTTCTGAAAGAATGAAAGTGCTGTTTGGTTGCCGAGGGTTGCTCCTCCTGCGCAGAATACCGTTGTTTTAACATCAAACAGTTTTGCCGCAAGCTTTTCTGCTTCGGCAAGCGCATCCTGCGGGAAATAGAGGTTGTCTGTTCTTTCAACTTCGGTAACATCATACTTCATTATCGGATCAAATCCGAAGTCTGCTTTGCCTTTGTGTCCGGGCATATGAAAGCGTCGAACAGAGTTGTCTTCTGCATATTGCTTTATTTTATTGTAAAAAGGTGCGTTCATATATTATAATCACTAATTTTCCCAAATAAAAATATCTTCATCTATTTCTTCATTATCAGAAATGATTGTATCGGAAGGACAATATCGTTCTCCATGTTTGATCTGTTCGATTTGTTCATGATTCAATTTTTCTGCTTTTCCTTCACTCAGATTCAATGATAATTTCTTTTTTCGTTTTTCTTCATCAAGGGTTGAAAAATATCTGAGTTTTTCCATTGTATTTTCGGAGATGACACCATCAGAATTAAATAGCTCTGTTTCTGTTACATCATACAGCTTTGCCAACATTCTTTTTATATTCTCAGGAATTGTAATTATATCTTTTTCGTAATAGTGATACACATGAATTGAAGTATGGAGGAAAAATGATATTTCTTTACGTTGAACTCCGCTTATCTCTCTGAAAAGAAGTAAATTATTCATTTAACAAACCCTCCCTATGGCTTAATTTAGCAAAATTAAATATCAAATATCATATTTTCAACATATTCGTCCTGGAATACCGGATCGGTAGAAAGGTCGAGTATCTGAACTTTTGCCTGTATTTTTTCTGCTTTTGCTCTGTATTTTTCGGAAAGCAGAACCATTGTTGTTCCTGCAAGTGCCGCATTGCCAACAGCTTTTGCGTTATCGCAGTATGCTTTGGGTAAAAGACCTATGCCTTTTGCACTTTCAAGGTTAATAGCTGTTCCGAAGCCGCCTGCAATGAAAACTTCAGGGGTTTCTTTTGATCCGATCATACCGTCAAGAACGATCGTTCCCGCGCAAATAGCGGATTTAGCAAGCTGAATTTCTCTGACGTCCTTTTGGGTAAGGAAAATATCGTCGGTAAGCTGTATTGCGCACTCGTCTTCAAATTCGGGGCAGTCATCGTCAATATGTCCTGTTTCATCGATAAGCTCGTTTTCGAGACATACGTTGACAAGATCGATAAGGCCTGAACCGCAAATTCCCGTAGGTGCTTTGTTTGCGATAGTTTTGAACTCAAAGCCGTTTGGTGAATTGGGATCTGCTTTTACACCGTTTATTGCGCCTTCAATGCTTCCTGTTCCGAAACGTATGCATGCTCCTTCAAACGCAGGGCCGGCAGCTGTTGAACAACCGTAGATCTTATCTCCGACTTCAAGCGAAAGTTCTCCGTTTGTTCCGATATCTGCAATGTATTTTATTTTACCGTCGCCGCTGTCATATCCCGCAGGGAGCATACATGCGACTGCATCTCCGCCGAAAAAGCCGCCGCAGCAAGGCATGAAGTAAACTTCTGCATTTTCGGGACTGTAGCCGAGTTCTTTTGCAGGAAAAGCACATCCGAAATAGGAGAGGGGTTCGAAAGGAACGGCACCGAGGGATTTTATTGACAGTCTTGCCGCTGTAAGCTGCATTGTAGTATTGCCGCCGATAGCTATTTTTACGATGTCTTTTTTATCTATACCTGATTTATCGATCATTCCGTTGATCTGGTTTATGATAGCATTTTGAAGTGTTTCATCACCGTCTTCATTGTCAATGGCGAAACCTATTCTTGACATAACATCGGCACCGAACGTTTTCTGTGCATTGATTGCAGAAGTTGTGAACAGTTTTTTGCCGCTGAGAAGATCGTAGAACACAGAAACAACTGTTGTTGTTCCGATATCTATAGCAATACCGATTGCTTTTCCGTTCTTTTCAGCAAAATTCTTTACTTCGTCGGACGGTTCGACTTCATATTCGGAAACATCTGCGGTTGTCTGGATCTCGTAGAAAGAATTACCTGTGGATAATTCAAATTCACCTTCTGCTCGGCAGAAGCATGCAAGACGGATACCGCTCTCAATCTCCGTTTCGGTTAAAAGCTCTTTTTCTTTGTCCGTCATTTCGGATAAAGCACCGCTTGCCGTTACTTTACATTTACCGCATACGCCTCTGCCTCCGCAGGGAGCATCGAGAGTAAAACCGTTATCTGCAAGTATTTCAAGAAGAGTTTTACCTGTGCTGAACTCAATATTTTTACTGTTGATTACACATTTCATAAAAAAATACCTACCAAAGTCATGATCGGATTAGCCGCAAAAAAGCCTGCAACAAACAGCACTGCACTTATTATTATGTACAGCGCTATCCGTTTTTTTGACAATGGCTTTTTATGCGGTGTATATTTATAATTTTTCTGTCGTTTGAATATCATTTATCTGTCTTCGTCCATGAGCTTGTCAACTCTTGAACGTCTCTTCTTTGGTTCTGATGAGTCTGCTGCGATGTCGTTTGCAATTGTGCTGCCCAAAGACATTTGAACCTTTCCGGACCAGATTATCTTTCTCGGGCATTTTTCAACACATGCTCCGCAGCTGACGCATTTTTCATAGTCGATCTGTGCGACGCCTTCGTTTACGGTTATTGCTCCGGAGGGGCAAACCTTTGCGCAAAGACCGCATCCGAGACAACCGACCTTACAATGGTTTTTAACAACAGGTCCTTTGTCGTGAGAGCGGCAGCCGACCCATACGTCTGTGTCGAACGGAACAAGCTGAATAAGCTTTTGCGGACAAGCGGAAACACACATACCGCAAGCGTGGCATTTTTCATATTCAACTGCCGCAACACCGTTTTCAACCTTGATCGCACCGAACGGACATGCTTTAACACATGTGCCGAGACCGATACAGCCATACTGGCATTCCTTCGGGCCGTTGCCGAGTCGTGCAACGGAAAGGCAATCTTTAAGACCTATATAATTATATTTTCTGTTTGCGAGGCTGTTTGTACCGCTGCAAAGAACCTGTGCTCTCATACGTACTGTTGACGATGCTTCAAGTCCCATTATCTTTGCAATGCCTGCGGCTGATTTATCGCCGCCTACAGGGCATTTGTTTACGGGCGCATTACCTGAAACAATAGCTTCGGCGTAAGCTCCGCAACCTGCATAGCCGCATCCGCCGCAATTTGCTCCCGGCAGCTGTTCAACGATAAGGTCAATTCGTTCATCTTTTTTTACAAACAGAAATTTACTTGCAATTGCTATGAGAAAACCGAGAAAAAGGCCAAAAACAGCCATTATCAAAACGGTTAAAATAATTTGGATAATATCCATTTAAATGTCTCCCATGTTTATTTTACTTTCGTTTTAACACTTTTGTATCAGAACGGAAGTTTTAAGCCTTGGAATCCCATGAAAGATATGCTCAGGAGAGCCGCTGCTATAAGAACGATAGGAAATCCTCTGAACGGCTTGGGAATATCTGAATAGGCTATTCTTTCACGTATTGCGGAAAGAAGAAGGATGGCCACAAGGAAACCCACACCTGCGGAAAAACCGTAAACGACCGATGTGATAAAATTATAGTCGTTGTTTATATTCAGAAGAGTTACGCCGAGAACTGCGCAGTTCGTTGTTATAAGCGGTAGGTATATACCCAAAGCTGAGTAAAGTGAAGGGATACTTTTCTGTAAGAACATTTCGATTATTTGAACAAGTGTTGCAATTATCGCAATAAATGCGATCGTCTGCAGATATTCAAGGTCGAAAGGCTTGAGGATAAGCTCATTGAAAAGCCATGTCATCGCAGAGGCTATGGTCATTGTGAAAACAACCGCCATACCCATACCGAGAGCTGTTTCGCTCTTTTTTGAAACACCGAGGAACGGGCAGCAACCGTAGAATTTAACGAGGACAAAGTTTTCGATGAGTATTGCATTTATCGATATAACAAGGAGATTAAGCATTATTTACCACTCCTATCTTCGACTTTTGACATTATAAACTGAACAAGAGCGATAAGGAAACCGAGTACCAGAAAACCGCCTGCGGGAAGGATCAGCAAAAGTGCGGGAGAGAAATTCTCACCCATAATGTTGAATCCCAAAAGCGTTCCGTTTCCGAAAAGCTCACGGATGGCGGAGATAACGGTAAGCGCAATTGTAAAACCGATGCCGCATGCAAAACCGTCAACAGCGGAAGGTATCGGTGCATTCTTTGATGCAAAGGCTTCTGCTCTTGCAAGGATTATACAGTTTACAACTATCAGAGGGATGAACAGGCCGAGCGATTTTGAAAGATCGGGAAGCCATGCTTTTATGACCATTTCAACAGTTGAAACAAAGCCTGCGATTATAACTATGTAAGATGCTATTCTTATTTTGCTCGGAATAAATTTTCGGAGCATGGAAATGAAAAAGTTTGAGCAGATAAGAACAAACGTTGCCGAGAGTCCCATTCCTATTCCGTTTGAAACGGTCGTTGTTACCGCAAGAGTCGGGCACATACCGAGAAGCTGAATGAAAGTAGGGTTCTTGGTTATTATTCCGTCTTTGAGGATGTTAAGATATGATACCGAATTTGTTTTCTTTTTAGCCATATCATAAACCTCCGTCCGCTAAAAGCTGTGAAACAGCCTCGAGTGCTTTTGAAACGCCCTCGATGATCGCTTTTGATGTTACAGTCGCACCAGTTATGGTTTCAACGGATGAAACTGAGTTTTTTGAGGCGTTAATGAATTGTGAAAGAATTGATCCGTTTGAGATTATTCTTTCGCCAACACCTGCTGTTTCTGTGTGTGAAACGACTTTTACGCCTGTTATAAGTCCGTCAACTGTAACGCCGACTATCATATTTATGGCACCGCCAAAGCCGTTTGATGAAACGCTGATGCAGAAGCCGAGAGATTCACCGTTTATTGTTGCCTCATAGATCTCCCCTACGTATTTGGAAAGATCTTCAGACAGATCAACGGTAGTCGGTTCAAATGAGGTAGCATCTTCAAAAAGTGCAATTCTTGCTTCGTCATTTGCTTTCTTTTCATTTTCGGCAATCCTGTCTTTTGTAAGACCGTTTACCACCGCGAGCATTAAAACAACCGCTGCGATAATGATCATAAGTCTTAAAGAAAGCGTCTGCAGCTCGCCGCCGCTTTTTCTCGGTTTTTTTTATTTCGGAGCAGAGGTAGCGGTGTTTACGGAAACATCGGATGTTTCTTCCATGTTATTTAGAAGAATCACTGTAGCCGCCTCCTATTCCGTAACGTCTCGGTCTTGTTATTTTATCAATGGGGTACGCGAGAACGTTCATTATAAGTATTGCATAGCTTACACCTTCGCTGTAGCCGCTGTAATAACGTAAAAATACGGTTAAAAGACCGCAGCCTATACCGAAGATGAGCTTGCCTTTTGCTGTAACAGGGGATGTTGAATAATCGGTTGCCATAAAGAATGCACCGAGTAAAAGACCGCCGCTTAAAAGTTCATATGTCATAAACTGCAGGTCGAAATGTCCGCCTGTAAGAGGAAAGATAAATGTTACGAGGGCAACAGTGCCTATGTATGTTACCGGAATATGCCAGGTAATTACACCTCTGAAAAGCATATAAAGTCCGCCGAGGAGAATTGCCGCCGCACAGACCTCACCGAGGCATCCTCCGATATTGCCGATAAACATATCTGCAAGGCTGATGTCCGGAAGAGCACCGCCTTTAAGAGAGGCAAGGGGAGTTGCTGTTGTTATTGTATCAATATATTCGGGCAGTTCTGCTCCGTTTGTAAATATGGGGTCGTACAGAACAGGTAAGCCGGGATTGATAAACGGTCTGACGAAAGTTGTCATTATCGTGGGCCAGGAAAAAAGAAACGCTCTTGCCGCAAGTGCGGGATTCGCAAAGTTCTTTCCGAGACCTCCAAACAGCATTTTTACGACAACTATCGCAAAAAACGAACCGATTACCGCCATCCAGTAAGGAGCGGTAACAGGCAGATTGAAAGATAAAAGCATACCTGTTACGACTGCTGAAAAGTCGTCAACAGTATTTCTTTTCTTTGCAATATGATTGAATATGGTTTCAAATGAGATGCACGCGCCAATGCAGATGATCGTAAGCGCAAGCGCGCGCCAACCGAAAAATACGACAGACATCGCCGAGATTGGGATCATTGCGATAACAACGTCAAGCATGACTTTGCTTATCGTTCTTTCCGATCTGTAGTGCGGCGAGGATGTCACAAGTAATCTTTTAGCCAAAATAGATCCTCCGGTCAGTATAAATTGTTTTTTTCGACTTCTTGATTGTTAAAGCTTTTGAAACGGTCAGTTTTTCGGAATATTGCCTTTTGCCATTCTCATTGCTTGAACAAGATGAAGCTTTCCGGGGCATACGTATGAACAGCATCCGCATTCGATGCAGTCTGTTACGTTGAGTTTTTTACATTCGGTAAACTCTCCTGCCAAAGCATGCTGATAAAGATATGTCGGCATGAGACGCATCGGACAGACTTCTATACATTTCCCGCAGCGAATACATACGGGTTCTTTTTCAAAACCTTCTTCGTCTGCGCAGAACGCAAGCAGTGCCGATGTGTTTTTAACAACGGGAGTTTCAATAGAATGTTGAGCGGAACCCATCATCGGGCCGCCTGATATTATCTTGTAAGGGTCATCTGTAAATCCGTCGCAATGTTCAAAAAGAGCATAGTACGGGGTTCCGATTCTTACAAGGAGATTTTTCGGGCTTCTTACCGCAGAACCCGATACAGTGCAGACTCTTTTGATAAGCGGTCTGCCTTTTGTTATATATCTGTAGAGAGATGCGCATGTGTCAACGTTAAACACAGCACATCCTATATCCATAGGAAGTTTCCCCGGAGGGATTTCTCTTCCGGTGATTGCTTTGATAAGTTGTTTCTCGCCGCCCTGAGGATATTTGGTGGGAAGTTCCACTATTGTTATATCTGAATCTTCCGCGGCGTGAGACATCGTTGCAATAGCGTCGGGTTTGTTTGATTCTATTGCAATTATGGCGTTATCTTTGTTTAAACATTTCATTATAAGTTTAACGCCGTTTATTATTGTTCTCGGATATTCAACCATCGCGCGGTGGTCCGCCGTTATAAACGGTTCGCATTCCGCACCGTTTATTATTATCG
This sequence comes from uncultured Clostridia bacterium, assembly GCA_904502105.1. GTDB lineage: Bacteria > Bacillota > Clostridia > Oscillospirales > UBA644 > HGM12619. The sequence continues at coordinate 6,592 of CAJGDF010000004.1, read as the reverse complement.
TTTCGATCTTTTTATCGAGAGCCGTTCTGAGTTTTACATGCAGCGGAAATCCTGCGCCGCCCATGCCTACTGTTCCCGATTCTCTCGCATAATTTATTATGTCTGACGGGGTAAGGTCGTCAAGATCATCTTCGTATGGCTGCAATGTTTCGTCAACGGTATCAAGACCGTCGTTTTCGATAAGCATTGTTGCCTGACGTGTGCCCGATGGATGCCAATGCTGGATCACGCCCTTGAATTTACCCGAAACAGGAGAGTGAATAGGGCAGGACATCGCTACTGTGTTGTCTGCAATGACCTGTCCCATCTTTACGTAATCTCCGGGCTTAACTGTCGGGATACACGGTGCTCCTATATGTTGAGACAGAGGAACATACATTTCCTCTGTCGGGGGTAAAACTTCAATGGGGCTTGCATATGTTCTTTCTTTGTTATAGTCGGGATGGATACCGCCTTTAAAAGTAAATGCCAAATTAATACCCCCAGTTTTATAATATGAAAGTTTATTCGCCTAATTCCGCACAGAGCTTTTCAACAGCCTGCGGCAGAATTATATGTTCAGCCTGAACCATTATTCTCTGCTGAAGTGTTTCGGGAGTGTCTCCCTCACATACTTCAACTGCCTTCTGCATAATGATCCTGCCGTGGTCGTATTCGCTGTCAACGAGATGCACTGTAGCGCCGCTGACTTTTACGCCGTATGCAAGTGCTGCCTCGTGAACATGCAATCCGTAAAAACCTTTGCCGCAAAAAGAGGGGATAAGGGCAGGATGCACGTTGAGGATCCTGTCCTTATATTCTTCGCAAAGACTTTCGGAAAGCTTGGATAAAAATCCTGCGAGTACGATAACATCTGCTTTATATTCATTCAGATATTTCTTGATTTCGTTTCCGAACGCTTCGGTATCGTCGCCGAACTTAGCCTTTTCCGCAACAAAGTTGGGAATGCCTGCTTTTTCTGCACGCTCAAGAGCATAAACTCCGGGTTTGCTTGAAACAACAACGCAGATACGTCCGCTTTTGATTATACCGTTCTTTTCAGCGTCGATAAGTGCCTGAAGGTTTGTTCCGCCGCCCGAAACCAAAACGGCAATATTCTTTATAGCCATCAGTTGAGTACCACGCCTTCGTCGCCTTTAACAATGTCGCCGATAACGTAAGCATCTTCGCCGTTTTCTTTGAGTATCTCAATTGCTTTATCAACTTCGTTTGCGGGAACAACGATACAAAGACCTACACCCATGTTGTATGTATTGTACATATCTCTTTCGGGGATGTTGCCTTCTTTTGCGATAAGGTCAAATATGGGGAGAACTTTTACTGCAGACTTATTGATGTTTGCGGTAAGTCCTTCGGGAATAGCTCTGGGAATGTTTTCGTAGAAGCCGCCGCCTGTGATATGGCTGATACCCTTAACGTCAACTTTTTCAAGAAGAGCCATAACGCTCTTAACGTAAATTCTGGTGGGGGTCAAAACGGTTTCTGCAATGGATTTGCCGCCGAGTTCTTCTCTTGCGGTGTAAAGTTCGGGACCGTTGTTGTCGATATTGAATACTTTTCTTACAAGAGAGAAGCCGTTTGAATGAATACCGCTGGATGCAACTGCAATAACAACATCGCCTTCTGCCATTCTGGTGTTGTCGAGAACTTTTTTCTTATCAACAACGCCCACAGCAAAACCTGCAAGGTCGTAATCTTCTTCGGGCATAAGACCGGGATGTTCTGCTGTTTCACCGCCGATAAGAGCAGCGCCGGACTGTCTGCAGCCTTCAGCAACGCCTGAAACGATTGCAGCGATCTTTTCGGGATAGTTTTTGCCGCAAGCAATATAGTCGAGGAAGAAAAGAGGCTTTGCACCGCAGCAGATAATGTCGTTTACACACATAGCAACAGCATCGATGCCGATAGTGTCATGCTTGTCCATAAGGATAGCCATTTTAACCTTAGTACCGCATCCGTCAGTACCGGAAACGAGTACGGGTTCGCTCATACCCGAAAAATCGGGTGCAAAAAGTCCGCCGAAACCGCCGATGTCCTGAAGAACACCGGAAGTGAAAGTGCTTTTAACATGATTTTTCATCAATTCTACGCTTTTGTAACCTGCAGTAACGTCAACGCCTGCAGCTGCATAGCTTGCGCTGTGACTTGAATTGCTCATAATATCTATATCTCCGTAAATTATATTTTTTGAAAAACCTACGGCTTATTCGCCCATAAGTCTCTTCATGATTTCCTGATATGCGTCTTCAACATTACCGAGGTCTCTGCGGAAACGGTCTTTGTCGAGTTTTTCATGTGTCTTGCTGTCCCAGAAACGGCAGGTATCGGGAGAAATTTCGTCAGCGAGAACGATTGTACCGTCGGAAAGACGACCGAATTCGAGTTTGAAGTCAACGAGTTCGATGTTGAGGTCAGCAAGGTATTCCGTAAGGAACTGATTGATCTTTAAAGAGTAGTCAGCAATTGTTTTAACTTCTTCAGCGGTAGCAAGCTGCATAGCCGCGATATGGTAATCGTTGATCATCGGGTCGCCGAGATCGTCGTTTTTATAGCAGTATTCGAGAACTGTTGAAGTAAGCTTTGTGCCCTCGGGAAGACCGAGACGTTTGGAAAGAGAGCCTGCAGCAATGTTTCTTACGATAACTTCAAGAGGAACGATGGTTACTCTTTTAACGAGAGTTTCACGGTCGGAAAGTTCCTTGATGAAATGGGTGGGAATACCTTTTTCTTCAAGCATTTTCATGAGGTGGTTTGTAACTCTGTTATTGATAAGGCCTTTGCCTTCAATGGTACCTTTTTTGAGGCCGTTGAACGCTGTGGCATCGTCTTTATAGTCAACTATAAGCTCGTCATAAACATCGGTAGCATAGACTTTCTTTGCTTTGCCCTCGTATAACTGTTCTTTTTTCATAATTTTTACCTCTTTGTTTTATGAAATAATCTGTTACTTCGGTTATCTGTTATTTTTCTTCTGCAAGCTGCTGGATCTTAGCATCTTTTTCGAGAATATCCGATGCCATTTTTTCTTTGTATTCAACAAACTTGTTGTAAAGATCTTCGTCGCTTATGCCCATCATCTGAACTGCAAGAAGAGCTGCATTTTCAGCGCCGTCGATTGCAACGGTAGCAACGGGAACACCTTTGGGCATCTGAACGGTGGAAAGAAGACTGTCGAGTCCGTCCATTGTTGAACTCTTAACGGGAATGCCGATAACGGGAAGAGCAGTATGTGCGGCCATTACACCTGCAAGATGTGCCGCTTTGCCTGCTGCGCAGATAAGGCATGCATAGCCGTTTGCTTTTGCGTTTTTGGAAAAGTCAGCCGCCTGATCGGGTGTGCGGTGTGCGGAGAGAACTTTCACGGTGTATTCGATACCGAATTTTTCGAGTGTTCTGAACGCCGGCTTGAGTACGGGAAGGTCGCTGTCGCTTCCCATGATGATTGCAACTTTTTTCATCGTTTTTTCTCCTGCTGATTTCATATCAAAATTAAACTGTGTTTCAAAAACAATATACAATATTATTCTACACTATTTTAAGTCTGTTTGCAAGTGGAATTTTTTGTTTTTTACAATAATTTCGCAATTAAATATATTATTTATCGATTTTATTCGCGAAGCAGGCGTCTTTCAACAGTATCGATCTTTTCGATCACAATGTTTTTATGCCATACACTCTTCAATTCTCCGCAAAGCTTATCGTATTCGTCTGATCTGATTACAGCACAGATCTTTACATTTTCCGTGAATTGCCTGTCCGTGATCTCCGCGCCCGAAAGAAGAACTGCTCTCTCCATCTGGCTGTGAAGATCGTATCCGTATTCCATAGAAAATTCCGTAAAAGGAGCTATGTCTGCAATTCCTGCTTCTTCGATTGCTTCGGATGCGGAACGTGAATACGCTCTTACAAGTCCTCCCGCACCGAGAAGAATACCGCCGAAATAACGTGTTACCGTTATTAACGTGTCACATAATTTTTTTGCTGAAATTACGTGAAGTATCGGCATTCCGGCAGTTCCCGAAGGCTCACCGTCATCGGAAAATCTCTGCAACGAATTTTCTCTTAGGATATACGCATGGCATACGTGTGTTGCATCGGGATGTTCTTTTTTTACGGACATTATTGCTTCTTCCGCTTCTTTTTCTGTTGAAACGTAAAATGTCTGTCCGATAAATACTGATTTTTTTTCTGTAAATTCAGTTATTATATTTCTTCCTACAGTTATCATATTTCCGATCGCGGATATTCCGCCCTTTTCGTAAAATAACATCATTGTATGCACATCTGATCTTAGCTGTTGTACATACATTTAAATTATAGCATTTTTTGCGTTGTTTTTCAAGTCCCTGATCGAAATTTTTGAAGAAAAAACGATATATTTTGTTTTGTAATAAAAATATTAAAAACACCTGTTCCGAATTTTTTGTCCGACTGTTGACTTTTATATGTAATTGTGCTATAATTTAATGTGGTTGATAATATTTGAACGGAGGACAGATGTTTATGAAAAAAGGTATTTATCCCGCACTTCTCACTCTTTTTAATGAAAACGGTGATCCTCATGTTTCCGCAATAGAAAAACTTACGGATCATGTTATAACAAACTGCAGTGCTGACGGCCTTTATGTCTGCGGAAGTACAGGCGAAAATTTTTTGATGAGCCACTCACAGAAAAAATCCGTTCTTACCGCTGCCGCAAAGGCAGCCGACGGAAGAGCGAGTCTTATCGCTCATATCGGCTCAAATGTCGTTGAAGAAGTATACGATCTTGCCGAACATTCTTATGAATGCGGTTACGATGCCGTTTCCGCGGTCACTCCGTTTTATTATAAGTTTACGAACGCTGAAGTCGTTGATTATTATCTCCGTCTTGCAGAAAAGTCAAAGCTTCCGCTTGTTGTTTACAACATCCCCGTGCTAACTTCCGTAAGCCTTACAATGGCTGATTTTGCAAAGCTTTTTGCTCACGGAAATATTATAGGTGTAAAAAACTCTGCACAGGATTATTTCTTCCTTGAACGTATCCGCACAGCATTCCCCGATGCGGTCATCTATTCGGGGGTTGATGAAGCACTTCTTTCCGCCGCAATTCTCGGCACAGACGGTGCTATAGGCAGTACGTACAATATTATCGGCAATTGGGCAAAAGAGGTTTTTACTCTCGCGCAGAATAACGAGATCCCTAAAGCTCTCGAAATGCAGAAGAAGATGAATGAAGTTATTGATAAGCTTCTCAAGGCAGGCATTTATCAGACTCTCAAAGAAGTCGTTGCTCTTTACGGTATAGAGTCTTACGGCTGTCGCAGACCTTTTGCCGAAACGACAGAGGCGCAGAAAATTGCCGCAAAAGAAATTTTTGAAATCATCAATAAATAAAATATACACAGAAATAGGGTCAATCTTTTATGAATAAGTTAATTGAAAAACGTCATCTTAACCCGACTGTTACCCTCTTTACCTTTGAAGCTCCTCTTATTGCTAAAAAGGCAGAACCGGGTCAGTTTGTAATACTCCGTCCTAACGAAAACAGCGAACGTATCCCTCTTACTATCGCAGATTTTGATCGCGAAAAGGGCACAGTTACCGTTATCGTTCAGATCGTTGGCGGAACAACCGCAGATCTCAACGCCATTCCCGAAGGCGAATATATCCACGACGTTGCAGGTCCTCTCGGTAAAGCAACTGAAACAGACGGTCTTAAAAAGGTCGCTGTAGTAGGCGGCGGTGTAGGCTGCGCTATTGCTTACCCCATTGCAAAAAAACTTACAAAGCTCGGTGCATCCGTTGATTTTATCGTTGGTTTCAGAAATAAAGATCTTGTATTTCTTGAAGAAGAATTCACAGCCGCAAGCGAAAAGCTCGTTATTATGACAGACGACGGCTCTTACGGCGAAAAGGGTCTTGTTACGGACGCTCTCAAAAATCTTATCGAAGCAGGCGCAAATTACGATGAAGTTATCGCTATCGGACCGCTTGTTATGATGAAATTCGTTTCTAAGCTTACAAAAGAATACGGAATAAAAACCGTTGTAAGCATGAACCCCATTATGATCGACGGTACAGGTATGTGCGGCGGTTGCCGTCTTACCGTTGGCGGTAAAATGAAATTTGCCTGCGTTGACGGTCCCGATTTTGACGGTCATGAAGTAGATTTTGACGAAGCAATGCGCAGAAATACCATGTACAAAGAATTTGAACATGAAAAATCCTGCAGATTACATAATATGAATTGAGGTCCGAGTATGGCTAATATGTCTCCCGTTAAAAATCCGATGCCCTCTCAGGAAGCGGATATCAGAAATAAAAATTTCGATGAGGTTGCCCTCGGTTACACTGAACAGCAGGCGCTTGATGAAGCCGCACGCTGCCTCAACTGTAAAAACAGACCCTGTACTCAGGGTTGTCCCGTTTCAATAAATATTCCCGAATTTATCAAAGAGACCGCTGCAGGTAACTTTGAAAAAGCTTATGAAATAATCTCAAAAACAAGCTCTCTTCCCGCTGTTTGCGGTAGAGTTTGTCCTCAGGAATCTCAGTGTGAAAAATACTGCGTAAGAGGCATAAAGGGCGAACCTGTTGCTATCGGCAGACT
>CAJGDF010000003.1 GCA_904502105.1 uncultured Clostridia bacterium | reverse complement strand
TAACTGTCGGAATACCGAAAAATATAGCGGAATAAGAGAAAAACCGAAGGACGTTTATCCACAGTCCGTCAAATGCGGATGTTTCGCCGATGACTTTTGCCGCCTCAAGAAAATATCCGGATCTAACATCGTTTTGCGGGTCAAGAATGCTTGAATTTACGCCGGAAAATATGATAAACGCAAAAAAGACAAATATGATAACCGCCTTGATATAACCTGTTGCGGTTATTGCCGAAAAACCGCCGAGAAAAACAAATATTGCAATTATCAGTCCGCATAAGATTGTTGCGGATGTGTTGCCCATATCCGTAAAGCGGTTGAGTATATCAGCCGAAACGGAGATCACGTTTGCTGCGAAAATAATGTTGAATATGAAAATTATTGCGGAACATACAGCCCTTAAAATACCGGATCTGTCCCTGAATCTGTTTTCGAGATATTCGGGAAAGGATTTTGAATCTCCCGCAAGCTCCGAATATATTCTTATTCGTTTGCTCACAAGAAGTCTGCTCAAAAATATGCCGCAAACCATGCCTGCTGCCGAAAATATTGCACCCGATATTCCGACGGATGCGTTCAGCACTGCCATCGGTACGGTTACTGTAAAAAGATAACCGAGAAGCGCCGTCTGTGATGCCAGGCCTGCCGAATGGGCGGGAAAATGACGGTTTCCGAGAATATAATCGGATACGGACGAGCATTTAAGATATTTGTATGATCCTATACCCATTGCCGTTATTCCGTAAAGAACAATAAACCAAAGCATCCGAAGGCCTCCTCTCAAATGTAAATAACAGCATTTCTTTATTAAGAATACACCTTTTTCTGCGATATGTCAAGATATTTTGCATTTTATTTGAATTTGGGGTATTGAAAACGGCATTCAATATATGTTATAATAATATATAACAGAGTAGATACCGAGCGTTAAGTGCCGAAGAATGGGAAGTCGTCTTCGGACGAAAAAACGGTTTTACGTTTTGCGGTTTGGTGTCGCGTCCGCTGTGTAAAATTAAATATTTTTACGACGGATGATTCTGAATAATTTATATTTGAGGGTCATCAAATGAAAAAAAATGTCAAAAACCATGTAAAAACAATTATCGTCTGTGCGATTTTTGCGGCGATAGGCTTTGTTCTCGACAGATTTATGGGCGTTACGCTCCCGCTTTTCGGAAATAAGAGTCTGTCTGTAAACATCAGCTTTGTACCGATCTTTCTTGCGGGATTTCTTTACGGTCCTGTGTGGGGTGCTCTTGTCGGCGGCGTTCAGGATCTTGTGTGCTGTCTTCTCGTTCCCCTCGGTGCCTTTATCCCCGGAATTACGCTTTCAACAATGATCGCGGGTGCGCTCGGCGGATTTTTCAAGATGTTGTTTATAAAAGATATCGCTCAGTTTACCGACAATAAGATCGGAAAACAGGCGTCTGCATCATCTTCCGTGTTTTCCGCGATTTCTGCCGCATCTGTCCTTGCGTGCGGTATTCTTCTGTTTATACCGTCTCTTGTTTTTACGTATGCAGACGGCACTTCGACCGAGCTTACCGCTTGGCAGGCACTCGTTCAGACAGAGGAGTATAAAACCGTATTTACATCTGTTTTACATTCTCTCGATACCGGAGACAGTGCTGCTCTTATTTATTCGGGCATAAAGATCTCGGATCTTGCGGGTACTGTTTCAATCGGCTTTGCGGCTGCGGTCGTTTTCGGTATTCTTGCCGTTGTATCGTTCATTTATAAACGTAAGCTTCCCGCTGTTCTTTCTGCATTTTTCGGATTTATCATCAGCGGTGTCGTTGCTTTTACAACGATCCTTCATGTCCCCAAAGCCCTTGCAAATACCGATATTTCCGTTGATATTACAGTTGTCCCGTATATTTTCACGGTTCTTTCCGCCGTTGTTCTTTTAAGAGTTATTACCGATTACAGTCCCGCGCTTACAAAGCTTACAGTCTTCTGTCTTACCGCAACTGTTATAACATCCATTCTCAACTCTTTCTGGATAAGCCTCGCATATTCATCCGTTTCTTTCTGGGTATATCTCGTTCCGAGACTTGCGGTTGCAGTGTTTATCGGTGTACCCCTTTATACTGCGATCCTCTGGCTTATTCTTAAAAAGTCAGTTCCTCAGCTTAAAAAATCAAATCTTCTTTAAAATACAAAAATGATATAAGGAGTTTACCGAATTATGAAAAAAATCCCTTCCGATATTGAAATTTCCAACGCAGCCGATCTTTGGCCTATAAAAAAGATCGCAGAAAATGCAGGATTCAGCGAAGATGATCTTATCTACTACGGTCCGTACAAAGCAAAGATCTCTGAAAAAGCAGTAAAAAATAAAAAAGGAAAAAACGGTAAACTGATCCTTGTTACCGCTATCAACCCCACTCCTCTCGGAGAAGGTAAGACCACCACTACAATCGGCCTTGGCGAAGCTCTTAACATTCTCGGCAAAAATGCTGCAATCGCTCTCCGCGAACCTTCTCTCGGCCCTGTTTTCGGTCTTAAAGGCGGCGCTACAGGCGGCGGTTACGCTCAGGTCGTTCCCATGGAAGATATAAACCTTCATTTTACAGGCGACTTCCATGCGATCACTTCCGCAAACAACCTTCTCTGCGCTATGATCGATAACCATATCTATCAGGGCAATGTTCAGAATATAGATCCCAAACAGATCATTTTCAAACGTGTTCTCGATATGAACGACCGTGCTCTCCGTAATATTGTTGTCGGTATGGGTAAGCTTACAGACGGTGTTGTACGTCAGGACGGCTTCCAGATCACCGTTGCATCCGAAGTAATGGCTGTTCTCTGTCTTGCTTCCGACCTTGCAGACCTTAAAGCACGTCTCGGTAATATCCATGTTGCAAACAGATACGACGGCACTCCCGTTTACGCTCGCGATGTTAAAGCAGACGGCGCAATGGCTGCCCTTCTTAAAGATGCAATTCTTCCCAACCTCGTTCAGACTCTTAACCATACCCCCTGCTTTATCCACGGCGGTCCGTTCGCAAATATCGCACACGGCTGTAACTCTGTTCGTGCAACATCTCTTGCTCTTGACAGATTTGATTACTGTGTAACAGAAGCAGGCTTCGGCTCTGATCTCGGTGCTGAAAAATTCCTCAATATCAAGTGCAGAAAGATGGGTGTAAGCCCCAACTGTATCGTTCTCGTTGCAACCGTACGTGCTCTTAAATATAACGGCGGTGCTCTTGTAAAAGACAGCGCGATCGAAAACCTCGAAGCTCTCGAAAAGGGTCTCGACAATCTCCGCAAGCATATCGAAAACCTCCGCGGCTTCAATGTTCCCGTTGTTGTTGCTCTTAACGTATTCGGTACCGATACCGATGCAGAAAAGGCTCTTGTAGAAAAAGCTTGTAAAGAAAGCGGCGCAGAATTCGAATGCTCTTACGGCTTCGCAGAAGGCGGTCAGGGTGCCGTTGCTCTCGCAGAAAAAGTTGTTAAGGCTTGTAATGAACCTTCCGAGCTTAAAAATACATATGATCTCGACTCTTCTATCGAAGAAAAGATCTGCGCTGTTGCAGATAAGATCTACGGCGCTGACGGTGTTGACTTTACAGCTGCCGCTAAAAAGACTATTGCCGATATCAATGCTCTCGGTGCAGGCAATCTTCCTATCTGCGTTGCAAAAACACAGTATTCATTCTCCGATGATCCCAAGCTTCTTTGCAGACCCACAGGATTCCGTATCACTGTAAGAGATCTCAAGCTTTGCTCCGGTGCAGGCTTTATCGTTGTTTATCTCGGCGATATTCTTACAATGCCCGGCCTTCCCAAGGTTCCCGCTGCTGACAATATCGATATCGATAACGACGGCAATATCATCGGCTTGTTCTAAAAAAAAGATTTTTAAGCCCCAAGATCTTGTTCTTGGGGCTTTTATGAGGCTTATATGAGTAAAAAAGATGAAAAAACAAATGTAATGAGAGTTCTCGAACAAAAGCAGATCGAATTTGAAAGCTTTATTTACGATCCTGCCGAAACGAATGCCGTAAATATCGCCAAAGCCCTCGGCGAAGATCCTGCGTCTGTTTTCAAAACCCTTGTCACTGTCGGAAAAAGCAAAGAACATTATGTTTTTATGATTCCGTCAAACGAAGAGCTTGATCTTAAAAAGGCTGCTGCCGCCACAGGTGAAAAATCGATCGAAATGATCCCGCAAAAAGAGCTTTTGCCTCTTACGGGATATATTCACGGCGGCTGTTCGCCGATAGGTATGAAAAAACAGTTCGATACGTTTATCGATGAAACGGCCATTCTCTTCGATCGCATATGTTTTTCCGGCGGAAGGGTCGGGTTTCAGGTCAGAGTACGCCTTGAGGATCTGAAAAGCGTTGTGGATGTTAAAGAATTTGATCTTGTTAAATGAATATTTGTCCGCATATACGGAAGTCTTCGCTTTCCTGATATGCGGATTTTTTATGATTTTTTAAAGGACACTCTTTTGTCGTTTTATTTATATATTTATATTGTAGATACGGCTTGACAAAAAGCAATAAATAATGTATACTTATAATGATATATTGGCGAAGTTCGAAATCAACTCTTTAAGGGGTGTTTGCTGTGACAAACCACGAATGGTACAAACAGGCTCAATACGGTATGATGATCCATTGGGGCCTTTATTCACTGCTTGCCGGTGAATGGAAGGGTAAGAGAACTCCGGAGATCGGCGAATGGATTCAGGCATATTTTGCAATTAAAAACGAAGATTATTCTCAGCTTGCAAAAGTATTCAATCCCATATACTTCAATGCTGAGGAATGGGTTCTTTTCGCTAAAAGATGCGGTATGAAGTATATCGTAATAACATCAAAACACCATGACGGATTTGCCCTTTTTAAGTCCGAGGTGGATAAGTTCAACGTTGTAGATGCAACACCGTTCGGCAGAGATATAATCGGAGAGCTTGCAGAAGCATGTTATAAGCATGATATGAAGCTCGGCCTTTATTATTCTCAGGAGCTCGACTGGCATCATCCCCACGGCGGCGGATATACAAATTCCGGCGGATGCTCCGGTGTTTCGTGGCACAATTCCTGGGATTACGGCATGTCTGCCGAAGGCAAAGATTTCTCGATATGCTTTGAGGAAAAGATAAAGCCTCAGATCAAAGAGATCTTAACAAAATACGGCGAGCTTTGTCTTGTCTGGTTTGACACACCGCACACGATCTCCACCGAACAGAGCTTTGAGATATTCAACATGATCAAAGAATATCAGCCGAACTGCCTTATCAATTCACGTCTCGGAAACGGCGCTTACGATTACGTTTCTCTTTTCGATAACGAGATCCCCGAAAAATTTGAACCGAACAGCGCAACGGGCTCTCTTAACGATCTCGGCGGCTTCAAGCCTTCTCCGTACGGTCTTTACGAGACTCCCGCAACTCTTAACGACACCTGGGGCTATAAGTATTTCGACCATAACTGGAAATCTCCGGAAAAGGTCGCAGAGCTTAAAAATCATCTCAATTCAATGGGCGTCAATTATCTTCTTAACGTCGGTCCCGACGGTCTCGGCAGAATTCCGTCCATCTCGCAGGATATTTTGCTGAAAGCCGCAGAACTGATGTAAAAAACAAGACATAAAAAAGAATTTTTTATAAAATTTACGCTGTAAGTATTGTAAAAACATAATTAATAGTGTAAAATATAATGTAAAACAAATTTCGACCAGTCAAATAAGGAGGGCTGAAAATGCTCAGACTCGATAATTCCAACGGTATCATCGCTGTTGATGATAATGTAATTTCCAATATAGTTTCGATCGTTGCAGGCAATTGCTTCGGTATTACCGGTATGTCCGCTAAAAACGTCACCGAAGAATTCTGGGAACTTTTCCGCAGAGATACGAGCGATAAAGGCGTAAGTGTTCGCTGCAGCAACAATGCCATTGAAGTTGACCTTCACATTACAGTCGTTTACGGCATTAACATTCCTGCCATTACCGAAAGTATTGCGCATAAGATCACATACACTCTCGAAGAAATGACGGGTTTCAAAGTAAGTTCTGTTAATATTTTTGTTGACGCCGTAACCAAATAATCCGGCTCAACTGTGATTTATAAATTAAAATGAGGTTTCATTCAAACATGATAAACGGACAGGTTTTTCGCGATATGGTCCTTTCCGGTGCCAACGCGATAGATAACGAAAAAGAAAAGATCAACAGTCTCAACGTTTTCCCCGTTCCCGACGGAGACACAGGTATCAATATGAGCCTTACCATGCAGGCTGCAAAGAAAAATCTTATCTCTTTTGAGGGTGATCTTTCTAAGTGCGCAGATGTTGTCTCCTCTTCTCTTCTCAGAGGTGCCAGAGGTAACTCAGGCGTTATTCTTTCTCTCTTCTTCAGAGGTATAGCAAAAGAACTCAAGGGCCTTGAAGAAGCAAGTACTGCCGATATGGCTCGCGCATTCAAAAACGGTGTTGATTCCGCTTATAAAGCCGTAAGACATCCCACCGAGGGTACCATTCTTACCGTTATGCGTCTTGCTGCGGATGCAGGTCTTGACAATGCCGAAAATAACGAAGATATGGTTTCTTTCTTTGACTGCGTTTACAATGCCGCTGCTGACACTCTCGCAAAAACCCCCGAAATGCTCCCTGTTCTTAAACAGGCAAAGGTAGTTGACGCAGGCGGTAAAGGTCTTCTTACAATTTTTGAAGGTATGCTCTCCGTTATCAAGGGCGAAGGCATTATCGAAAGCACAGGCAATGCTTCCGTTGAAGAAGCTGCTTCTTTTGAAGACTTCAACACCGAAGACATCAAGTTTGCATACTGCACCGAATGTATTGTCGATAAAAAAGCAGATGTTACATCCGCTGAAATTGAAGCGTTTGAAAAAGTTGTTATGAACGCAGGCGACAGCGACGTTTTTGTTGACGATACCGAAATCATTAAAGTTCATGTTCATACAAACGATCCCGGTAAGGTTCTTTCCGCTGCAGTTACCTGCGGCGCCCTTGCTACCGTTAAGATCGAAAATATGAAGCTTCAGCATTCTAACGTAATTGCCGAACAGGGTGCTCAGCCCGAAGAAAAAGGCCCGAAGATCGCCGAACCCGAAAAGAAATACGGCTTTGTTTCCGTTGCTGCCGGTGCAGGTCTTTGCGATGTGTTCAGAGATCTCGGTGTTGATGTTATCGTTGAAGGCGGTCAGACAATGAACCCCTCCACCGAAGATATCATTTCTGCGGTTTACAAAACTCCCAGTGAAGTTGTTTACGTTCTTCCCAACAATAAAAATATCTATATGGCAGCAAAGCAGGCAAGTGAGATAATCGAAGAAAAACAGGTTATCGTTATCCGCACTACCTCTGTGCCTCAGGGTATATCTTCAATGCTCGCATTTGATGAAAGTGCATCTGTTGAAGACAATACTGCAAATATGAAAGCTGCAAAGGATTCCGTATTTACCGCAAGCATGACTTTTGCCGCACGCGACTCTGTTTTTGAAAACAGCGAGATCCGTGAAGGCCAGACCCTCGGTCTTGTTGAAGGCAAAGTAAAATACGTTGAAGATACAAGAAATTCATGTATGGAAAAGATCGCATCCGATCTTACCGACTATTCGTACATAACTCTCTTCTATGGCTGCGATGTTGAAGAAGCCGAAGCAGAAGAAATGTGCGAGCATCTTAAATCTGTTCTTCCCTCTGATAAGGAAGTTGTTCTCGTAAACGGCGGTCAGCCCGTTTATTACTACCTTATCTCTGCAGAATAATCCAAACGTTCGGAAAAAATATCTATGAAAAAGCTTTTCGTTATTCTGGTTTTGCTTATATCAGCTATTACCTTATCCTCGTGTACGCAGACAAATATCGAAGACCTCATCGCTCTCCCCGAGACAGATACGTTTGAGCAACGTATCCACAATAAGCTTCTCGAGGTCGAAGCCGATGATGTCTCGTTGGTCTTTGCATTAAGAGGTCAGGTACAGAATCCGATAAGCTTTTTTGATCTTAACGGAGACGGAAACGATGAGATAATCGTTCTTTACCGAAGCTATAAAGCTCATCCGAATTCGGGTGATACAGCAAATATCCATATTTTTTCAAACAATAACGGCGTTATTACTTCTTTCTTTGATATAATCGGAGCCGGAAGCGGCATCGATAAGCTTTCGTTTGCTGATTTTAACGGTGACGGGCTTTCCGAGCTTGTTGTCGGCTACGTTTCGGCTTACGACAGCTCTACAATGCTTTATGTCTACGAGCTCGACTTCGTAAACAAGCGTGCAAACAACACGGTGTCACGACGTTATAACGAGTTTATTGTTTCCGATATGGACGGTGACGGTAATGACGATATCGTTTCCGCAACGTATAAATCTCTTGACAGTGTTGCATATGCAAGCTTCTTTAAGTATGATATTCTTGAACAATGCGTAAAGGAATCAAGCATATCCGCTGATCTGTCATACAGCAGAACTCCCTATACCATGATCCCGTTTACTGCAGAAAACGGAAAAAACGCGGTTGTTATAACATCAAGATACGGAACCATGCTTATGACCAATGAGGTTATAGTGTGGAACGATACGAAAAACTGCATAGAAAATATTGCGTATGACCCTGCGGGACGGCGAAATCCGGTTGCTTACATGAAAACCGATTACTGTTCTCTCGGCGATTACATTCCGTGCGATGTTGATAACGACGGCTCTATAGAGATACCTCTTTGTTATTTCTTTGATGAAGATGAGGCTTCAAAAGCTCTTACCAGCTGGCAGGAAGCACTGCTTTTCCCTTATGTCTGGTATTCTTTTACGGGAGAAGGGCTCGATGCCGATTTTACATCTTATGTAAACAGCGAAAGAGATTATCTTTGGGTGATCCGTGATGAGGCGGCATATACAAATATAAAGGCATATATGAATTATAATAATGATCTTTATTTTTACTATGTGTCGGACGAAAACTACACGTATCCGATCTTCGGTGTTGACAGACGTGTTCTTCTTTTCAGTATTCAAAGCTCAACCCAGACACCTGTATTTGACGAAAATAACATATTCCTGTATTATTCCGAAACAAGCGGAGAATACTACACGCTTGTCAAGGCAGATCTTCTTGAAAGACAGAAGCCGCTTATGCCGTCGGACGAAATAATCAAAAATTCATTCAGACCCGCAACCATCACAGTCGGACACTGAAAGGAGGTCCTTTACAAATAATGAAAAAAATTCTTATTCTTGAAGACGAAATGTCTATTCGTGATTTTATTGTTTTTAACTTCAAAAGAGCAGGCTATGAGGTCTTTGAGGCAGGCACCGGAAACGAGGCATTGAACGTTTTTTCGGAAAATTCAGATATTCAGCTTGCCGTGCTTGACGTTATGCTTCCGGATATAGACGGTTTTGAGGTCTGCCGTAAGCTTCGTGCACAAAACAAAACAATGGGCATCATCATGCTTTCGGCAAAGGACCTTGATGAAGACGTACTTTCCGGATTTATCTCGGGCGCCGACGATTATGTTAAAAAACCCGTCAGTGCCTCTGTTCTTGTTGCAAAGGTCGATGCGCTTTACCGCAGGATTTCCGTGGTGTCACAGCCTGCTGTACAGCCCGAACCCGCAAAGCAGCCCTCTCAGGTTTTTGTCCTCGACGAGAAAAAACGAACCGCAACAAAAAACGGTCAGCCTCTCGATCTCACTCCCAACGAATACCATATTCTTAAATATTTTATCGAACATCCCGATGTTGTTATAACCCGCGACGATATCCTTCAGGCAGTCTGGGGCTATAATTTTAACGGAGATGCCGATATTGTAAATGTAAACATAACACGTTTGAGAAAAAAAATAGAAGACAAGCCTTCAAAACCCGATTTCCTTCAGACATCGTGGGGGAAAGGCTATATCTGGAAAACTAAAGACCAATGAAATTCTTTCATGCAGATATTACGTTTCGCTGGTTCAGATCTGTTTTTTCCTTCATGCTGATCTTTCTCATTATTGTTGAGCTTATAATACTGTTTTTTGTAAACGACAGTCTTTACAGCAACGTTGAAACGTATCTTGACCGAAGAAGCGAAATCAATACAAGATCTTTTGCCTCTCTTATTGTTGAAAACCGGAACGATATTCACAATGCCGCCCATTCTTTTATGAATTCTATGAGCGATACCGAGAATATCCGTTTTGAAATATACGATCTTTCGGGTAAAAACTTCCTTTCATCTGACGGTTTTACAACAAGGACCGTTCTTGACGTTACAAAGGTCAATGGCTCGAAAACAATAACAAATGACTCCTCAAGCGGTGAACGTCTTATGATAATGGATGTTCCGTTGAGAAACAGCGGCGGGTCCGTCTGCGGTGCGATAAGATACATAGTTTCTCTTGAAAATGTTTTCGGACTGCAGGTTGTGTATACTGTTGTTTCAATTGTCGGGCTGCTGCTTGTCGCTGTTCTTGTATTTCTTTCGGGACAGTATTTTGTACAGTCGATCGTAAAACCCGTAAACACGATAATCCGTTCCGCACAGCTTATTGCAAAGGGTGACTTTTCAATTCGTATTCAAAAGAAATACGATGACGAGATCGGTAATCTTTCCGATGCTATCAATAACATGGCGCAGGAGCTTTCCAAGATCGACACTCTTAAAAATGAGTTTATTTCATCTGTATCGCATGAATTGCGTACACCTCTTACAGCTATAAGAGGCTGGAATGAAACGATAAGCATGTGTGATCCCGAAACAGACGGAGATGTTATAAAAAAAGGCTTATCGGTAATCGATGCCGAAACAGACCGTCTCGGACGAATGATCGAGGAGCTTCTCGACTATTCAAAGATCCAGAGCGGACGCTTTACAATTTCAAAATCAAGGGTAAATCTCTTTACGCTTGTCCGCGAAACTCTTGATATCTATTCTCAAAAGGCTGCTTCGGCAGGCATTGAGATAAAATACAACACACCCGCGTTCGAGCCTATCGTTACAGGTGACCCGAACCGTTTAAAACAGGTGTTTATCAACATTCTCGATAATGCAGTCAAGCATTCTCCGAAAAACAGTACCGTTGAGATCCATCTGCTTAAATCCGCAGCCGCGTATTCCGTTATTTTTAAGGATCATGGCAGCGGTATCAAAAAAGAGGAATTGCCGTTTATCAAAGGCAGATTTTATAAGGGATCTTCAACAAAGCCCGGCTCCGGCCTCGGCCTTTCGATCTGTGATGAGATAATCAATCTTCATGGCGGTACTCTCGATATAGACAGTGCCGAGTCAGAAGGTACCACCGTTGCAATAACTCTTCCCATCAGTTCAAATTAGCTTCAAAAAAAGGAAATACAAATGAGTAAAAATAAAACACAGTATGCTAATGTCGGCGGTCAGGCTGTTATGGAAGGCATTATGATGCGTTCCCCTAAAAAAACGGTTATGGCTGTACGTACACCCGATAAATCAATAGTAACAGAAGATGTTAAATTCACATCAATAAGAAAAAAATGGAAGTTTTTTGCACTCCCGATAATCAGAGGTGCGGTTGCTTTCATCGAAAGCCTTATTCTCGGTTTTCAGACTCTTTCCCGTTCCGCTGAGCTTTCCGGCCTTGAAGAAGAAGCAAACGGCAACAAGTTTCTTGAAAGCCTCATGCTTATCGTTTCTTTCATTCTCGGTATAGGTATTGCGGTAGGCGTGTTTATTCTTCTTCCCGTCGGCATCCGTATGGGTCTTTCATGGCTCATTAACGGCACAACAAACTGCTTCGGTGCGTTCCGTGCTCTTCTTGAGGGCGTTATAAGAATAGGTATATTTGTTCTTTACGTCTTTGCCGTCTCCCGAATGAAGGAGATACACAGACTTTTCCAGTATCACGGTGCGGAGCATAAAGCTATTTTCTGCTTTGAGGCAGGCAAAGAGCTTACTGTTGAAAACGTAAGAGAACAGTCCCGTCTCCACCCTCGCTGCGGTACAAGCTTTCTTCTTATTACAATGCTTGTAAGTATTATCGCTTTTTCTCTTATCCCCTTTGACGGCGGCCTTTATATCCTTATAAAATTCGCACTTCTTCCCGTTATCGGCGGTATCAGCTTTGAGCTTATTCAGCTTGCGGGCAAGTATAATAATGTTTGCACAAGAGTTCTCAGCGCTCCGGGTAAGCTTATGCAGATGATAACGACCTGTGATCCCGACGATGATCAGATCGAGGTTGCCATTGCCGCTCTTACAGCTTCTCTTACCGATGACGGTCAGACTCTTGACCACGAAGCCGCTTATAAGGCAGAAGAAGATGTTAAATAATTTACTCGAAATGCTTGAAGGTCATGGCGTAGACGATGCAAACACAACGCTCAATGTACTTTGTGCATATGTGCTTGGTGTGGAATATTCACAGGTACGTATTCGCCGTATGACCAAGACTCTCGTTCTTTCGGAAGAGCAACAAAAAACTCTCTGTTCTTATGTTGAACGCCGCTGCAGTGGCGAACCGACAGAATATATTACCGGTGAACGTGAATTCTACGGTTTTTCGTTTCGGTGCAAGAAAAATGTTCTTATTCCGAGAAACGATACGGAGATCCTCGTGGATGCCGTTCTTGATGTCGTTGACGACGGAGATACTCTTCTCGATCTCTGCACGGGAACGGGATGTATCGGTATCAGCCTCGCAAAAATGAAAGATATACGCGTAACACTCGCGGATATCAGTGATTTTGCACTTGACTGCTCTCGTGAAAATATTGAAAGACTCGGTGTTGAAAACAAGGTTAATGCAATAAAGCATGATATATTTTCAGATGTTCCGGAGGAATGTTTTGATATTATAACATCAAATCCCCCATATATTACGGAGGATGAGATGAAGGAGCTTTCGGCAGATGTTAAAAACGAGCCGACACTTGCGCTTTTCGGCGGCAAAGACGGGCTCGATTTTTACAGAACGATCTCCGAACGCTATAAGCCGTTTCTGAAAAGCGGCGGGTATATTTTTTTTGAGGTAGGTTATAAACAAAGCGCGGATGTCGCGGCTATCCTCGAAAAAAACGGATATACGAACATAAAAATAAAAAAAGACTATAATAATACAGAACGGGTCGTTTTAGCCCGTAAATCTTGATAAAGGATAATTTATTGATGAAAGTTGCTTTGATATTCGGCGGTAAATCAACGGAATATGAGGTGTCCTGCCTCTCCGCCGCTTCTATATTATCAAATATTAACGGCCACGAGGTCACTTGTATCGGTATAACAAAAAAAGGCGAATGGTTCGTTACCGAAGCATCCGCAGACGAGATCCGCTCAGGCAAATGGGTAGATCTTGATAAAAAACCGATAAGCTTTGACCTTACAGAAAAAGCATTTATCTGCGAAGGTAAAAAAATCGAAATTGATGTTGCTTTCCCCATTGTACACGGAAGAAACGGTGAAGACGGCCGTCTTCAGGGCCTTCTTGAGATGTTTGAGATCAAGTATGTAGGCCCCGGTGTTCTCGGCTCTGCGGCTTGTATGGATAAAATAACAGCCAACAGACTTTTTGAGTCTGTCGGAATTGCTCATGCAGAGTGGTTTGAGGCGATCAAAGGTGTTGAATCTGTCGAACAGATCAGCAAGAAAGTTGAAGCCTTCGGTTACCCCGTATTTGTTAAACCCTCAAATGCAGGATCTTCTGTCGGCATAACAAAATGCTTTGACGGATCCGAGCTTTCTGCCGCTGTTGATCTTGCTTTTGAAAATGACAGCCGCATTATTATCGAAAAAAGCATTGAAGAGCCTTGGGAGATCGAGGTTGCGGTTATGGGCAACGAATTCCCCGTAACATCCTGCACAGGCAGAGTATGCTCTTCCAATGAAGAGATCTACGACTACAATGCGAAATATCTGAGCGGAACATCAAAAACTCTTATTCCCTCCGGTCTCGATTGCGATGTTGAAAAAGAGGTAAAAGAACTTGCTGTCAAAGCATACAAGGTATGTGACTGCAGGGGTATGTCCCGTGTTGACTTCCTTATTGACAAACAGGGTAAAATTTATATAAACGAAATAAACACACTTCCCGGCTTTACAAGCATCAGTATGTTCCCTGCGCTTTTTATTGCAACGGGAATGACTTATTCCGAGCTTATAGATAAGCTTCTGAATTACGCTGCAAACTGATTTTTAGGAAAGGCAGGCAGAAGTATGCGATTTTTCGATTTTTGTTCGGGAATAGGCGGCGGACGCCTTGCTCTCGAAGCTGCGGGGCACACCTGTGTTGGTTACTCCGAAAAAGACAAAACGGCAGATATTATTTTTTCTTATCTTACCGGTGACTGCCGCGGTTTTGGCGATATAATGCTTATCGACCCGTCAAGGCTTCCCGATTTTGATATCATGCTTGCGGCATTCCCTTATAAGAATTTTTCCGCAGGCGGTAAGCGTTTCGGCTTTCACGATAATAAGGCCCATGTTATAACAGCGCTTATAGGTATTCTTTCGGCTAAACGTCCGCTTTATTTTATTTTTGAAAACGATAAGGGCTTCCTTTCTTATAACGGAGGCAGAGCATTCAAAACCGTTTGCGGAGCTCTTGAAACTGCAGGGTATGAAATTTTCAGCAGTGTTCTTAACTCTTCCGATTACGGCACTCCGTACAACCGCGAGCGTGTGTATATCGTCGGCGCTTTGAAGGGTGCGTTGTCAGGTCCGTTTGAATGGCCCGAAAAGGTAGAGAGCCGTCCCGTAAGTGAATTTCTCGGCGACGAATATGCTCCCGTTCTTCCTGTTTCCGACCCGACATTTCTTGCAGGGCTTCAGAATGATTTCAACAGGGGACGCATATTTATAAATGAGCTTCTTTCACGTGATCATATCGTTATTGACAGACGTTGGAACGACTACCGCGTGTTTGAAGATAAGGTTCCCGCTTTAAGCTCGTCAAGAATGGGTATCGTTTATACTCTTGGCGGCGAGCTGAAAAAAATAACCGCATATGAGGCTCTTCTTTTGCAGGGCTATCCCGGAAAAATTGCAAAAAAAGCGCGTGATGCCGGTATTCTTCGCGGCAGTCTGATGAAATATGCCGCAAATTCCGTTTCCGTCAATGTCATCGAACATATCGCCCGTGCGATCGAAAAGCAAGCTGTTACTTCTTTTGTTCCGTCGGAGGACCTTGAGATATGCTCCGGAATATACGAAAAAAATATCGGGACAAAAAAGAAATTTATCTCTGTTTTGTGTGATTACGAAAACAGTCAGACTGCAGAAAAATGGCTTTCCGTTATCGGTGAGGATCCCGAAAATATTGATTTTGTAAAAGCAGAAACTGTCCGAAACGACAGCCCGATAACCGTTTATATCAAACAGAAGGGTAAACGTATCGCAAATATTTCAAAGATCGGATTTTACACTCTTTCGGGTAAAACAAGAACATCCGTTCTTGCAAAAAGAACTCTTTCAGATCTTGCCGATGAGTGGAACATTCCCGAGGATGTTTATGCTCTTCTCGATCTGAATGTGAATAAAAAAGTTAAATTCAAAGATATGGCTGAGCATGAACGTGAAACTGTACGATCATGGTTCTTTGAAAACAGATTTCTTGTTGTTTCCGATATAATATGCGGACGTGACGATACTGCCCGTGATTTTATGTTCTTTACTCATAAGTCCGACAAAAAAACAGAGTGGATCTTCACAGGCGTCGGCTCCCTTGTGGGAAAGAAAACATCGGGTGATGCTTCTTTTGTGGGAGATTCGCTGAAAGTCTGCGGAATAACTCTTGCAAGAACAACTTCGGGGCAGATCAAATTTACGGTCAGTCTTTAATTTATGAAAGGCGACAGTCTTTATTTATGGAAAAAGCAATAGGTGTTTTCGATTCGGGCTTAGGCGGTCTTACTGCCGTTAAAGAGCTTTCAGCTCTTATGCCCAACGAAAATATAATATATTTAGGAGATACTGCCCGTGTACCTTACGGTTCACGCTCTCCCGAAACGCTCGTGCGCTTCGCAAAAGAGGACCTTGCTTTCGTCCTCAGGCAAAACGTTAAAGCAGTGCTTGTCGCATGCGGAACAATAAGTTCAGTAGCTCTTCCTGTTTTAAAAGAAACGTGTCCTGTTTTTGTTGAAGGTGTTGTCGGCCCTGCCGCACGAAGTGCCGCATCAAAAACAAAAAACGGCAAGGTTGCGGTCATAGCAACGAGTGCAACCGTAAACAGCGGTGCTTACAGAAAAGAACTCGCATCGGTCGATACAAATATTGAGGTTATCGAGAAAGCCTGTCCGATGTTTGTTCCGATAGTTGAAAACGGCTATTTTGCAAGAGACAATGCTGCCGCAAAGATAATTGTTTCCGATTATCTTACCGAAATAAAGAAAAGCGGAGCCGATACTCTTATTCTCGGATGTACTCATTATCCTATCCTCCGTCCTCTTATCGAAGATTTTTTAGGACCCGATGTAACACTTATCGACTCCGGAAAAGAAGCTGCGAAGGTTATCTGTAAAAAGATCGGTGAAGAAAATATCGGCGCAGATAAAAACAATGTAGGTAATCATACCTATTATGTTACGGATGAACCGTCTGGGTTTGTTTCTTTGGCAGAGCTTTTCCTTGATAAAAAAATCAAGGATGAGGTCCGAAAAGCGACACTCGACGAGATGTTAAAGCAAAACGTTTAAAACAGCTTAGAATTTCAAAGGAGAAACAATGAAAGAAGAAAACAGAGCCGTTCTTGAGATCAAATCGGTTCAGGACGGTGTAGAATCTATGCTTCTCATTTCGGATGTCCGCGTTACTACGAAAAAAAATTGCCGTCTTCTTGAATTTGACGGCACGGAAATATGCGGTGTCCCCGGAGAAGTGACAAGCTTTAAAATATTTAACGATAACAATGTTGAATTGACAACGACAGGCCGCCACGTTGTTTCTTCGTCAATGACGTTTGAACAGGGCGTAAAGCAGCACTGTCACTATACAGATGCATTCAATGAGCCTATTGTGATCGGCTTTTCAACAAGCCGTGTTTCGTCTTCTGTTAACGATAACGGCGGACGTCTTGAAATAGATTACTTTGTTGAATACAATAACACACTTTCGAGCAAAAACTCGATGAAACTTACATACAGATATAACACCTGAAAGGTTCGGATATAAATTATGGATTTCTTATTGGAAATAAACAAAATAATAACCGCTAATGTAGCGGCTGCAATCAAATCTGCTCAGGAGAAGGGCGAACTTCCCGAAGCAGAGCCTTATAAATTCTCTGTTGAAGTTCCCAAGGATACTTCCTTCGGCGACTTTTCCACCAATGCCGCAATGATCGGTGCAAAAGCATTCCGTAAAAACCCCGCACAGATAGCTTCCACCATCGTGGCTAATATGGAGCTTCACCCCTGGCTTGCTTCCGCTGAAGTAGTAGGTGCATTTATCAACTTCAGAATGAGCCCCGCTTACTTTGCGGATGTTGTTAAAAACATTGAAAAAGAAGGCGCGGATTACGGCCGTTCCGATTTCGGCAAGGGCAAAAAGGTAATGGTTGAATACGTTTCTGCAAACCCCACAGGTATGATGCATATGGGTAATGCAAGAGGCGGCGCTCACGGCGACAGCCTTGCTACCGTTTTAAAGCTTACAGGTCACGATGTAACCCGTGAGTTCTACGTAAACGACGCAGGCAACCAGATCGAAAAATTCAAGGATTCTCTTGAAGCACGTTATCTTCAGCATTTCCTCGGTGAAGAAGCTGTTCCGTTCCCCGAAGACGGCTACAAGGGCGCTGACATCATCGACAGAGCGGAAGAATTTATCGAGATCAATGCGGACAAGTATGTTGAAGCATCCTCCGAAGAAAGAAAAGCGGCCCTTCTTGCTTATGCTCTTCCGAAAAATATGGAGATCATCCGCGCAAATCTTAACGAATACAGAGCCGAATACGATGTCTGGTTCAACGAATCCGATCTTCACAACAGCGGTGCTGTAAATGAAATTATCGATATTCTTACCAAAAACGGTCATACATATAAAGAGGACGGCGCTGTTTGGTACAGAGCTACCGATTTCGGCGCTGAAAAGGACGAAGTTCTTATCAGAAAGAACGGCACTCCCACTTATTTTGCTGCCGATATCGCTTATCACAGAAATAAGATCGTAACCAGAGGCTTTGATAAAGTTATCAATATCTGGGGTGCTGACCATTACGGTCATATCGCACGTCTTAAAGGTGCGCTCGATGCTGTTGATGTTGACAGCGCAAAGCTCGATGTTATCGTTGTTCAGCTTGTACGTCTTTTGCAGAACGGTGAAGCTGTCAAGATGTCCAAACGTACAGGCAGAAGCATCACTCTTGCCGACCTTTTTGATATGACAGGTGTTGATGCCGCAAGATTCTTCTTTAACCTCAGAAAATCCGATACTCATTTTGACTTTGATATCGACCTTTCCGTTGCAAAGACAAATCAGAACCCCGTATATTATGTACAGTACGCTCATGCACGTATCTGCTCCATCCTTTCTGTTCTCAGATCCGAGGGTATCGATCCCGATAAGTGTGTTGAATCCGTAAATTACACCGAGCCCGCTGAAAAGGCTCTTATCAACAATCTCGCATCCTATGCGGACGAGCTTGTTAAAACCGCGGCAGATTATGACGTTTCAAGAATCAACAAATACACCATCGACGTTGCATCTGCTTTCCACGGATTCTACAACGATTGCCGCGTTAAGGTTGAAGACGAAAACGTTATGTATTCAAGAATTGCTCTTGTTAAAGCAACAAAGACCGTTCTTGAAAATGCACTTGCTGTTCTTAAAGTTACAGCTCCGGAGAAAATGTAATGAACTTTTCATATCCTTTATTGCTTGACGGCGCTACGGGTTCAAACCTTATCGCCGCAGGCATGAACCCCGGTGAACGTACTGCTGATTTTATTCTTTCTCATCCGGATGTTATGACGGATCTTCAGAGACGTTACATCGAAGCAGGGGCTTCGGTTATTCCCGCGCCTACTTTTGGCGTAAACCCGACGAAGTTCGGTCCGGAGTATTCCGATGTTCTTCGCAGACTTGTGTCCCTTACCCGTAATACCGTTGAAAAATACGGCAGCGGCAAGGTTTTGATCTCAAGCGATATTTCTCCCTGCGGTCTTTTTGCAGAACCTATGGGAAATGCCACTTTTGATGATATTTATAACGATTTTGCGGCTCAGGTAAAGGTTTTTGTTGAAGAGGGCGTTGATATTTTAACGTTTATGACGATGTACTCTCTTTACGAATCAAGAATTGCTTTGCTTGCTTGCAAGGAGATTTCAAATAAACCTATCTTTGCATCCGTTACCGTTGACCGAAACGGAAAAACAATGACCGGCAGCGATATCCGTGCATGTGTTTCCCTTCTGGGCTCTCTCGGTGCGTCTGCGGCAGGACTTAACTGTTCAACAGGTCCTCTTGATATGGTAACAAATATCAAAGCCGCTTTCTCTGCGGCTAAAGTGCCCCTTTACTGCAAGCCCAACGCAGGAACCGACGTTGAAAATTATCTTTCTCCCGAGGCGTTTGCCGAGGCTGTGAAATGTCTTATAGCTGAAGGTGCAAGTGTAATAGGCGGATGCTGCGGAACATCTCCCGAGCATATTGCGGCTATTGCAAAAATACTTCCGTCATGCAGTGTTAAAACGGTTGAAAAGAAAAATACATTGGCTGTTTGCACGGAAAAAACATTGCACGAATTTGACGGCAAGATCACTCTTTCGCCTGTTTACGATGTTGAATCATTACTTGAGGATTGCTTTGATTTTGACACAGACGAATACAGTGCCGCTCATATCGAGATCTCGTCTGTTGAAGAAGCAAAGCAGCTTTTGTCTTCCTGCTATATGTTTGATATTCCTCTTGCGATAACTTGCGACGACTATACCGTTGCGGAAAAAATGGCGAGAGAATATTGCGGTAATCTTATGTTTACCGATCATTGCGATTTTGAGCCCGAACAGAAATATTGCCTCGAATCGCATTATGCAAGTCTTTTTATTTGACATTATGCACGAAATATTTATGAAACGCGCACTTACCTGCGCAAAAAAAGCCGCTAAAATGGGCGAAGTACCCGTTGGGGCTGTCGTTGTAAGAAACGGTGAGGTTATATCCACGGGTTATAACAGACGTGAGACCGACAAAAACGCCCTTCGCCATGCGGAGATAACCGCGATCGACCGAGCATGTAAAAAACTCGGCGGTTGGCGGCTTTGGGAATGCGATATTTACGTTACGCTTGAACCCTGCCCGATGTGTGCGGGCGCGATAATCAATTCAAGGATACGTAATGTTTATGTCGGCGCTCCCGACCTTAAAAACGGCGCGATGGGCAGTGTTGTGTCCCTTCAGGACAATTTTACTCATAAGCCGACCGTCGTTAATGGCATATTGAAGGATGAATGTGCCGCTGTTCTCTCGGATTTTTTCAAGAGTCTTAGAGAAAGAAAAAGAAGCGAAAAGTCGCAGGACGTGTGACTTAAAAAATAAATATGAAAAGAGGATCTTAATATGAGTTTTCGTATAACATTTATCGGTGCGGGCAGTCTTACATTTACCAGAACTCTTCTGTCCGATATTCTGGCTGTTCCCGAATTTCGTGATATTCAGGTGTCGTTTACCGACATCAATCCTCATAATCTGGATATGGTGTATCAGCTGTGTCAACGGGATATTGAAGCCAATGGCCTTGACATTAAGATCCATGCCACCACCGACCGCCGCGAGGCGTTCAAGGACGCAAAGTACGTGATCAACTGTGTGCGTATCGGTATGCTGGAGGCCTTTGAAAAGGATATCGAAGTCGGCTTGCGCTATGGCGTTGATCAGTGTGTCGGAGATACGCTTGCTTGTGGCGGTATCATGTACGGTCAGCGCGGCATTCCTGCGATCTTGGATTTCTGCAAGGATATCCGCGAGGTGGCCGCACCCGGTTGTATTTTGCTGAACTATTCCAATCCCAATGCCATGATCACTTGGGCGGCCAACAAGTACGGTGGTGTGCGCACTCTTGGTCTTTGCCACGGTGTGCAGGGCGGTCACAAGCAGATCGCCAGCGCCTTTGGCTTGGAGCAAAAGGATCTTGACATCATTTGCGCGGGACTCAACCACCAGACATGGTATATCAAGGTGGATCACAAGGGTGAGGATATGCTGCCGAAGATTCTGGAGGCCTACGAAAATCACCCCATGCTTTCCCGCAAGGAGAAGGTTCGCAT
>CAJGDF010000002.1 GCA_904502105.1 uncultured Clostridia bacterium | reverse complement strand
TGAAACGTTCCGCTGAGATCCGAAAAGCCGTCCGCCACGCTCTTTATTTGCTTGAACACCGCGATTTCTCAAAAAAAGAGCTTTCAAAACGCCTTGAAGAAAAGGGCTACGACGAAGAATGCTCCGCTTCTGCATCCGAAAAGATCGCCGAAATGGGCTATATAAACGACAGACGGTATGCGGAACGCCTTGTCGAACGTAAAAAAAACAAGGTCGGCCTGCAGCAGATACGTTATGAGCTCTCAAAAGCGGGTATCTGCCGTGAAGAGCAGGACGATGTTATTGCCGAAACATATGCCGAAAACGACGGTGTTGATGCTGTCGCCAAGGAAATGCGCCGAAAGCTGAAGGGAAAAACCGTTGATCCCGATGACCGAAAGGCTCTCGCAAAGCTTTTTAATTCTTTCCGCGCAAAAGGCTTTGATTTTGAAACCATAAAAGCGGCATATGAAAAATACTGTGAAAACGAGGACGAATAAATTGATCGAAAATACTAAAGTCGGGATGATTGCTCTCGGCTGCGAAAAAAACAAAATAGATGCAGAGGTCATGCTCGCAGCGATCGAAAATGCAGGCTGTGAGCTTTGTGCAGACGAAAGCGAATGCGATGTTATAATCGTTCATACCTGTACGTTTATCGATAAAGCAAAAGAAGAAAGCATTGAAAATATTCTTCATGCCGCCGAACAGAAAAAAACAGGCAGATGTAAAAAGCTTATCGTTACGGGCTGTCTTGCGGAACGTTACAGAAGCGATATTCTCGAAGCTATCCCCGAGGTTGACGTTATCCTCGGCAGCAAGAGCTTTGACAAGATCGTTGACGCCATAAAGAAGCCCGAAGAAGAGGTTTTCGAGCATTATGAGCCGCTTTCTTCCGCAACCCCCACAGGCGCACGCGTCCTCACCTCTTCCAACTACTCCGTATTTTTAAAGATCGCAGACGGATGTTCAAACCATTGCACCTACTGCGTTATCCCGTCGGTAAGAGGCGAATTTATGCCCAGACCGTTCGTTGACGTTGTTGCCGAAGCGGAGGCTCTCGCAGCAAACGGTGCCGTTGAGATCAACCTTATCGCGCAGGACACCACCGCCTACCCCGATCTGTGCAAGCTCATAAAGCGCATTGCCGCTATCGAAACGGTCAAATGGGTCCGCATCCTCTACTGCCGCCCCGAAGAGATCTCCGATGATCTTATCGACCTTATGGCAACCGAAGAAAAGCTCGTTAAGTATATAGATGTACCTCTTCAGCACGCTTCCGAGCACGTTCTCAAGCTTATGAACCGTCCCCTCAGCGACAGCGAGCTTACTGCTCTCGTTGAAAAGCTCCGTTCACGTATCCCCGATGTTTCCTTGCGTACCACCTTCATCGCAGGCTTCCCCCACGAAACCGAGGAGGACTTCGAGATCCTCTGCAATTTTGTTAAAACAGCATGCTTTAACAATCTCGGCGTGTTCACCTACTCCAAGGAGGAGGGCACAAAAGCCGGCAGAATGCACGGTCAGATCGATCAGGAAACAAAAGAACGCAGAGCCGATATCGTTATGAATATTCAGATGACGCTTCTCGAAAGCATCAATGAAGAATTTATCGGCAAGACCTTTGATGTTCTCTGCGAGGGCTATGACGAAGAAAAAGAGCTCTACACCGGCAGAACATACTTCCAGGCGCCCGATATCGACGGCAGAGTTTATTTCTCGTCCGATGATCCCGTTGATGAGGGTACTTTCTGCAAGGTAACTCTCAATGTTTACGATAATTACGACTTCTATGGCAATATCTGCGAATAATTTACAGAGGAAAGGACTTAAATTATGATAAAAAAATTACCGAATATGATATGTTGGTTCCGCATAATCCTCATCCCGTTCGTTCTTCTTTTTATGTTAACAAACCCCGTAACCGCTGATATGTCGATGCAGACACGTTTTCTCATCGGCGGCATAATCTTCGGCGTTGCAATGATCTCGGATGCTGTTGACGGCAAGATCGCAAGAAAATTCGATGCTGTAACAAACTTCGGCAAATTCCTCGATCCTATCGCCGACAAGCTTCTCGTTCTCAGCGTTCTTATGGCGTTTGTTGAACTCAAAATGCTCTCCTCCATACCCGTTATCCTCATTCTTGCGCGCGAATTTCTCGTTACAGGCCTCCGTCTCGGTGCGGCGGGCAAGGGAACCGTCGTTGCGGCAAACTACTGGGGTAAGATAAAAACCGCGCTTCAGGGCATTTCTATCGGCGCAACATTTATTTTTGTTGCTCTCTTCCCCGAAACGCTTCTCGGCGAGCCTTCTGTTATTGACGGACAGAACGTCTGCAGCCTGCTCATTCCGCAGATCCTTCTCTGGATCTCCGCGATCTATTCCGTCATTTCCGCAATTCCTTATTACAATGCAATGAAACAGTATATTAAAGACTGATCTTAGGGAGATAACACACAAATGCAACTTTTTAATTCCATGACGGGTCGCAAAGAGACCCTTGAAGCTGTTGACAATACCGTCCGTATCTATGCTTGCGGTCCGACAGTTTATAACTTTTTCCATATCGGCAACGGCAGAGCTTTCACCGTTTATGATGTTCTTCGCCGTTATCTTCAGTATAAGGGCTATAACGTTCAGTTCGTACAGAACTTTACCGACGTTGACGATAAAATTATCAATAAGGCAAACGAGGAAGGCACCGATTTTACATCCGTTTCTCAGAAGTATATGAACGAATATTTCACCGATGCCGACGGTCTTAACATCCAGCGCGCAACCGTTCATCCCCTCGCAACCGAAAATATTCAGCAGATCATCGATATCGTTGCAACTCTCGTTGAAAAGGGCCATGCATACGTTCTCGACAATGACGTATATTTCCGTGTCCGCAGCTTTAAGGATTACGGTCAGCTTCTCGGCCAGTCTATCGACGATCTTTCCTCCGGCGCGCGTATTTCCGTTGACGACCGCAAGGAAGACGCTCTCGACTTTGCTCTCTGGAAGGGTGCAAAAGAGGGCGAACCCTACTGGGATTCTCCCTGGGGCAAAGGCAGACCCGGCTGGCATATCGAATGCTCCGCTATGGCTAAACGCTACCTCGGCGATACTATCGATATTCACTGCGGCGGCAGTGACCTTCGTTTCCCGCACCATACAAACGAGATCGCACAGTCCGAATGCGCAAACGGCTGCAAGTTCTCGAAAATGTGGTTCCACGTTGGCTTTGTTAACGTAAATAACGAAAAAATGAGTAAGTCAAAGAATAATTTCTTTACTGTACGTGACCTCGCCGCTGTTTACGGCTACGAGCCGCTCCGTTATTTCGCGATCTCCGCTCATTACAGAAGCCCCATCAACTATGAGCCCGACCTTATCATGCAGGCTAAAGCTTCTCTCGACAGACTTTACAACTGCGTTGACAATCTCGACTTCCTCGCTTCTTCCGCAGCAGAAACAGCTCTTACAGAAAGCGAAAACGAGGTTCTTGCAAAGTTTGATGTATTCAGAGCACGCTTTGAAGAAAATATGGACGATGACCTCAACACCGCCAACGCTCTCTCCGTTCTTTTCGAATTTGTACGTGAGATCAACAGCACCGTTGCGGATGTTAAATACTCAAAAGAATTCTACGAAAAACTCAAATCTCTCTTCATGGTTCTCGCTTCTGCCCTCGGTCTTCTCTACAATCAGGGTAAATCCGCGCTCGAAGAAGAGATCGAAAAACTTATCGAAGAACGCCAGCAGGCACGTAAAAACAAGAATTTTGCACGCGCAGACGAGATCCGTGACGAGCTCAAGGCAAGAGGCATCGTTCTTGAAGATACTAAAGACGGCGTAAAATGGAAAATGGTTTAAACAGCAATATAACTTATCTGAAGGGTGTCGGCACAAAGCGTGCCGAGACTCTTCAGAAGCTTGGGATCGAGACGGTCGGGGATCTTCTCGATTATTACCCCCGAACGTATCTTGACCTGAGCAATACGGTCAAAATAAGAGAAATTACCGACGGAGAACCTGCTGCGGTCCGTGCAACGCTCGTAACTGATGTGAGTGTTAAAAAAACGGGTCGCGGAGGTTCTCTTACGCTTTATTCCTTCCTTGTTTCCGACGGCTCTGACACTATGCAGATAACTCTTTTTAACCAAAAATATACTGCGGAAAAGCTTATGCGCGGCGGTGAATATATTTTTTACGGCAAGGGCGAGGTAACCGGCTTTTTCAGAACGATCAAAAGCCCCCTTATCGAGTTCCCCGACAATGCCGCTATCCTGCCCGTTTACCCATTGAGTGCAGGCGTTAATCAGAAATTCTTGCGGACGTCCACCCGTGCGGCTCTCGATGCCTGCTCGGAGTATATCAGGGAAACTTTGCCCGATAATATCATTAAAAAATACGGGCTTCTTTCAAGAAAAGAGGCTTACGAAAAGATCCATTTCCCGAAAACGCTGAACGATTCGCAGACCGCTCTTCGCCGATTTGTCCTTGAAGAGCTGCTTTATTTCATTCTCGGCATCAGTGTTCTTAAAAAGAAGAACAGAAAACGTGTGTCCGTGCCCCTCTCCTCCCCCGTTGATATGTCGGTTTTCTATTCGGCTCTTTCTTTTGAGCTGACAGGTGCACAGAAACGTGTTATAAACGAATGTCTCGAAGATCTGAAACGTCCCGTTTCTATGACAAGGCTCGTTCAGGGCGACGTAGGCAGCGGTAAAACGGTCGTTGCCGCGGCAATTATGTACTATGCCAAGATGTGCGGCGGTCAGAGCGCAATGATGGCTCCTACAGAGGTCCTTGCCGTTCAGCATCACGAAAATCTTTCAGCTCTTTTCTCAAAATTGGGCGTAACGTGTGCTCTTCTGACGGGTTCAACGGGTGCCGCGGAACGCAGGCGTATCAGAGAGGGTATCCTTTCGGGCGAGATAGATATTCTGATAGGAACGCATGCTCTTATTCAGAAGGATGTTTCATTCAAAAATCTTTCGCTCGTTATTGCAGACGAGCAGCACCGCTTCGGCGTAAATCAACGCTCCGCTCTTACCGAAAAGGGCGAAAATCCCCATACGCTTATTATGTCCGCAACCCCTATCCCCCGAACTATGGCGCTTATTCTTTACGGCGACCTTGATGTTTCCGTTATCGACGAATTGCCGAAGGGCAGACAGAAGATCTCGTCGTTCGTTGTCAATTCACAGTCTCATGAAAAAATGTACGGATATCTTCGTGAGCAGATCATGCAGGGCAGGCAGGCGTATGTCGTATGCCCGTTGATCGAAGAGAATGACGAAAGCGAAACACGCTCCGTTATCGAATTTTCCGAACAGCTTGCCGAACAGTATCTTCGCGGCATAAATATCTCGTATCTTCACGGGAAAATGCCGCCTAAAGAAAAAGAATCCGTCCTTCGCGATTTTGCGGAGGGTAAAATAAGCGTTCTTGTTTCAACAACCGTAATCGAGGTCGGCATAAACGTCCCCAACGCCACCGTTATGATAATTGAAAATGCAGAGAAATTCGGTCTTTCTCAGCTCCATCAGCTTCGCGGACGAGTCGGCAGAGGCTCGCATAAGAGCTGGTGCTTCCTCGTTACGGATCATCAGGGGCAGACACGCTCTCGTCTTGAGAATTTTTGCAAAACAACCGACGGCTTCGAGATCAGCCGCCAGGACCTTGAGCTTCGCGGTCCGGGTGATCTTTTCGGCTCACGTCAGCACGGTCTTCCGGGGCTTCGCCTCGCTTCTCTTGCCGATATGGACGCTCTTCACGATGCTCAGCAGATCGCTTCGGAGATCACTGCTCAAAAAGGCTGGTACTCCTTGCCCGAAAATGCGGATATCGCCGCGGCAGTCGTTCGCTTGTTCGGTAAAACAACAGTTGTTTGATCTTTTGTTTTGACAATTTGTTGAACAATCGGCTATAACTGTTGACATGCGCAAATATATATGGTATACTAAATGGCCGCATTGAAAAGGTCACCTAAAAACGGTTATCCGTTGCCTTCGATAGCGAGACTTAATAAAAAATGAGGGAAAAAAATGTACGCAGTATTCACAACCGGCGGCAAGCAGTACAAGGCATCTGCAAATGATGTTCTTTACATCGAAAAGCTCGACGCTGAAGCAGGTTCTACCATCACTTTCGATGAGATCCTTCTTATCGGAGAAGACGGCAATGTAACCGTAGGCAATCCTTTCGTTAAGGGTGCAAAAGTAGAAGCTAAAGTAGAAAAGAACGGCAAAGGCAAGAAGATCAAGATCTTCAAGTACAAGCCCAAAAAAGGCTACCGCAAAAGAGGCGGCCACAGACAGCCGTATACAAAGATCACAGTAACTTCTGTTACCAAATAATTAAGGAGAGGTGTAAGACATGGCTCATAAGAAAGGCGTCGGCTCAACTAAAAACGGCCGCGATTCGAAATCTAAACGTCTCGGTGTTAAGAAGGGCGACGGTCAGTTCGTTCTCGCCGGTAACATTCTCGTAAGACAGAGAGGAACCAAAATCCATCCGGGCGCAAACGTAGGTATTGGCTCTGATGATACACTTTTCGCTCTTATCGACGGTAAAGTTTCCTTTACTCGTTACGGTTTCAACAAAGAGAAGAGAAAAGTTTCGGTTCAGGCAATCGAAGAATAATTAACAACAGGCTGCGGAGATGATTTTGCGAGATAAATCATCTCCCGTTTTTTTAATAAAGCATAAATCGGAAAGGAAATTCAGATCATGTTTATCGACAGCGCGAAAATATACGTTCGGGCAGGCAACGGCGGCAACGGAGCCGTTTCGTTCCGCAGAGAAAAATACGTTGCGGCAGGCGGTCCCGATGGCGGAGACGGCGGTAAAGGCGGAGATATCGTTTTAAAAGTAGACGATAACCTCAATACTCTTTCCGATCTTCGTTTCCGCAGAAAATTTGCCGCAGAAAACGGCGAAAACGGTAAAGCCGCAAAAATGTACGGCAAAAGTGCCCCCGATTTTATCATTAAAGTTCCCCGCGGAACTCTTGTCAAAGACCCCGAAAGCGGTCTTGTTATAAAAGATATGTCCGATGACGAGCCTTACATCCTCTGTAAAGGCGGCAAAGGCGGCTGGGGTAACCGTCATTTCGCAACTCCCACCCGTCAGTGCCCCAGATTTGCCCGCGCAGGTATCCCCGGCGAAGAAAAAGAAGTCCTTCTTGAGCTCAAGCTTATTGCGGACGTCGGTCTTATAGGCTTCCCGAACGTAGGCAAATCAACACTTCTTTCTGTTGTTTCCGCGGCTCGTCCCAAAATTGCGGATTACCATTTCACAACTCTCGTTCCCAATCTCGGCGTTGTCGGTCATGACGGCGAAGACAGCTTCGTTATGGCTGATATCCCCGGTCTTATCGAGGGTGCGGCTCAGGGCGCAGGCCTCGGCCATGAATTCTTACGTCATATCGAAAGATGCCGTCTTCTCGTTCACGTTGTCGATATCTCCGGCTGTGAGGGCAGAGATCCTATCGAAGACTTCGATAAGATAAACGCAGAGCTTGCAGGCTTCTCCGAAGAACTCGCATCCCGCCCCATGATCGTTGCCGCAAACAAGATCGACTCTATCTCCGACGAAGAATCCGCAGAAAAATTCAGAAAATATATCGCAGACAAGGGCCTTGAGCTTTTTGAAATGTCTGCAGCTATCGCAGAAGGCACAGATGCTCTTATTAACGCTCTTTGTCTTAAACTTAAAGAACTCCCGCCCGTAACGATCTATGAGCCGGAATATGTTCCCGAAGAAGTTGTTCCCGAAACATCCAACGATATCACTATCGAGCATCAGGGCGATGTATGGTTCGTTGAAGGTCAGTGGCTGCTCCGAATCATGCGCTCCGTTAACTTCTCCGACGAAGAATCCCTTCAGTATTTCCAGCGCGTTCTCCGTATCTCCGGCGTTATCGATAAGCTCATTGCCGCAGGTGTCAAGGACGGAGATACCGTTTGCATCTACGATTTCGAATTCGATTTTGTTCTTTAATTAACAATGAAAAGATATTTTTTATTACTTTTAACCGCTATCCTGCTTCTCTCGGGCTGCTCTTCAAGCGTTGAACCGCCCGTTAACATCCCTCAGAATGATGTTAAAGAAGAAACTCCCCGTGTTTTTACTAACGGGGAGTGGGATATCGTTGAAAACCTTTATAAAGATAATGAATACAACGCCGTTAACTTCTTCGTTTCCCTTTCGGGTGCGATAGCTGACGGTGTATACGATGATACCTCCGCCATTCAGGCTGCCCTCGATAAAGCAGGCAACTCAGGCGGAGGCAGTGTTTATATACCCAAGGGTAAATACCGTGTCAGCCGCCCTATCAATATCCCCAATAATGTAACGCTCGTCGGCGATTTTATTTCTCCAACATCCAAAAAAGGTTCGACTGACGGCACCGTAATAATCGTTGACCGATCTGAAACCCTCAGTGATGCATCTCTGTTTATTCTCAACGATAATTCCACGATTTCCGACCTTACTGTATGGTACGAGGAACAGACGTTTGAATCTGTCGTTGAATATCCCTACACTGTTCGTCATGCTTCGGGAAAAAGTGCGGCAGTTAAAAATATCGCTGTTCTTAACGCTTATAACGGTATTACCGCAGATTCCTCATCCTGCGAGGAATTCCTTGTTGAAAACGTTTATATGACCGCTTTCAACAGCGCCCTGCGTGTTGTTACCTGCAAGGAAAAGCTCACCGTCAGAGGATTTTCCGTTTCTCCTGTTTACTGGATAAACGATAATCTGACCGAAAAACCCGAGCAATTTGATTTTTCAACGTTGAACGACTTTGTTTACAGCAACCTCACCGCGATCACTTTAATGGGTGTAGGCGATGTAAGCATGACGGATGTTTCTATAGACACCGCAAATATCGGTCTTCATCTTAATATTTCCGACAGCGCCGAAAAAACTCCCCTATTCTCTCTTCTCAATATATCAAATGCGCTTATCCCCGTTTTTGTGGATAAGCTTCCCGATGCAGGCGCGGCTTTTTCGCTTTGCACCTTCGGAACATCAAATCTTCTCAATTCCGTTGCCGTCCGCGTAAGCAAGGATTTTGATTCAACATTGAGCTTTAACTCCTGCTCGTTCCCCGGTCAGCCCTCTATCTCCGTCAGAAGCGAAGGCACCGGCAGAATGTCTTTTGTAAACTGCAAATTTGTCGGCTGGCGCGATACTTCTCTCGATCTTTCCGATATTATTTTTACAGCAGTCAATTCTTCATTCAACGCAGGCTCCATGCCCGTCCGCCTCAGCGAAAATTCTGTGGGTATGCTCGCTCTTTGCTCCGCTTCCGTTCTTAATGATAAAAAACAAGAGGAAGAACCCATTGAGTCCGAAGAACCCGTCGAGGGAGAGGATGTTGTTGAAGAAGAACCTAAAAAAGAAACTCTTTTTGTTATATCAACAGAAAACGAATACGAATTCGACACTTTATCAAAAGCATACATCGGCTCGTCCGCTTCTTCTCCCAATATCGGCAGTAAGATCTTCTATGCTAAAGAATACGGCTTGTCCGTTGCTTCAACAGATAATGCAACCGCTCTCCAGACCGCTATAAATCATGCATATACGAGCGGAGGAGGCACCGTATTTATTCCTGCAGGTCAGTATAAGGTAAACAGCCCGATCCTTATAAAAGAGGGCGTCAGCCTTCGAGGTGTAGGTTCGGGAACAGATCCTCTCATCTCCACAGTTATCCTTACCGAAAAAAATGCGGGCGAAGAATTTAATTTTTTCACACTCGAAAATTCGACCGCAATTCACGGCATAACTCTTTATTACTATAATCTGCCCGATCTCGTTTCCGAAACGGAGCTGCTCGGCAATGCGATATATGCCGAAAATAAAAAGGCTATCCATCTTTCGGATATAACATTGGTCCGTCCGTCCGTAGGTATTGCCCTGAAGGGCTGCGATTCTGTCAGCATCGATAATATTTCGGGTACATCTGTCGCAAAGGGTATCTTTCTCGATAACTGTACAAACATCTATGCCGAGGATATCGATTTTACCGCAGAATTTGCAACCACAGACGCTCTTGTTTCCTACAGACATTCAAATTACTCCGCTATCTATGCAATTGGGGGCGAAGGTATTACTGTAAGGGATATAACCTGCTCTGATGCCGATTACGCCGTTTATCTTGATGCCGATGACGTTCCTATCGTTCCCGATGATCCGTCGTTTACGGTGCTTGACCTCTTTTCAAAAGATGTTTACGCATCGGTGGCCGTTAATAAATATCCGTATGCTTCCTTTATTAACGTGGCATCGCGTCCCACTGTTTTTTCAACAAATGCTTACCACCTCACGACCTTCTACGGAAACAGAGGCAAGGTAAATCTTTATAATCTTATCGGCACAGGCAATGTCACAGGCGGCGTGTATGCCCGAAGCGGCACACTGTCTGTTCAGTCCTCCGTATTTAACAGCCTCGGTAAAAGTGCTCTTCTTATCGACGGCGCAAACGTTTCCCTCATCGGTTCCATGCTTCTTGACAACAACTGCACGTATCACGTTGAAGCAAGCACAGGCGGCGCGTTCCTCCTCGGCAATATAACAAACAACCTCTCAACCCCCTTCGGCGGTATTGAAACAAAATACATCAGACGTTACATTGATGAGGCTGCAAGTTATGCCGATGACGGAAATATCAGAGGAATTTTACCGAAAATTAACAGTTAATTAACCGTTTTTGTCATTTTCGTGTAAAAATAATTAATTATAGAGTACATTTTTGTTTATTTTTTATCTTGTTTTTTATTCAATAATAGTGTATACTTAAAAGGTAGTGACTTTCA
This sequence comes from uncultured Clostridia bacterium, assembly GCA_904502105.1. Lineage (GTDB taxonomy): Bacteria > Bacillota > Clostridia > Oscillospirales > UBA644 > HGM12619. The sequence goes on along the minus strand of CAJGDF010000002.1, from coordinate 10,601 downwards.
GTTAACTAACATTGAATTTACATAAGTTCGGATAATTCCGGACGAAAGGAGATATAGATAAACATGCAATATTCGGCATCTCAAATCAGAAATATTTGTCTTATGGGTCACGGTGGAGACGGAAAGACCTCTCTTGCCGAAGCTCTTCTTTACCATACTAAAGGTACAGACCGTCTTGGTACAACTCCCGACGGAAATACCGTTTGTGACTTCGATCCCGAGGAAATCAAAAGAAAAATATCTATTTCTACCGCAATCGCTCCCGTTGAATGGAAAAATACTAAAATAAATATTCTCGATACTCCCGGCTACTTTGACTTTGAAGGCGAAGTTCTTCAGGCTCTCAGTGCATCTGAAACCGCTCTTATCGTTGTTTCCGCAAGAGACGGCGTTAACGTAGGTACAGAAAAGGCGTTCAAGCTTGCAAAAGCAAAGGGCGTTCCCGTAATGTTCTTTATTTCAAAGGTTGACGAAGAAAACGCTGCTTTCCAGAAGGTTTTCGATCAGCTCAAAGAAATGTTCGGTAAAGGTCTTTGCGCAGTTAACGTTCCCGTATTCCAGAATGACGGTAATCTCGTAGGTTACTACAACCTTGTTGACGATGTTTGCCGCAGAGCTGACGGAAGCGGTAAGATCGCCGAAGTATCTATCCCCGATTATAAGAAAGAATCCATTGAAAGACTTAAAGGTATTCTTAATGAGTCTATCGCCGAAACCGACGATGAACTCATGGAAAAATTCTTTGCAGGCGAAGAATTTACAAAAGAAGAGATCAGAAAAGGCGTTGAGATCGGTCTCGAAACCGAAACTCTCGTTCCCGTTCTCTGCGGTTCTTCCTACACCCTCGAAGGTATTCCTTCACTTCTCGACTTCTTTGCTCAGTACGTTCCCGCGCCCAAGGATAATTCCTCCGATGATACAGGTCTTTTCATCTTCAAAACTATTGCCGACCCGTTCGTAGGCAAAATGTCCTTCTTCAAGGTCGTTTCCGGTACTATCAGCGCAGGTACAACCCTCGTTAACCAGACATCCGGCGCAAACGAAAAGCTCGGTCATATCTACACTATGAAGGGTAAAAAACAGACCGAAGTCGGCGAACTTTGCTGCGGCGATATCGGTGTTGTAAATAAACTTGCTTCCACCGGCACAGGCGATATTCTCTGCACTGCAGGCGCAAATATCGAGGTTAAACCCATCGAATATCCGAAGCCCTGCTTCTCCAGAGCTATCAAGCCCAAGGCAAAAGGCGACGAAGAAAAGATCTCTCAGGGCTTGCAGAGACTTGCCGAAGAAGATCCCACCTTCACTTATGTTAACAACGCTGAAACCCACGAACAGGTCATCAGCGGTATGGGTGACACTCACCTCGACGTTATCGTAAGCAAACTTAAATCTAAATTCAATGTTGCTGTTGATCTTTCCGAACCTCGTGTTCCCTATAGAGAAGCTATCCGCAAGAAGGTTAAACAGCAGGGTAAACATAAGAAACAGTCCGGCGGTCACGGTCAGTACGGTGACGTTTGGATCGAATTTGAACCGTATGACGGCGAAGAACTCCTCTTTGAAGAAAACGTATTCGGCGGCGCTGTTCCGAGAAACTTCTTCCCGGCAGTTGAAAAAGGTCTCCGTGAATGTGCTCTCAAGGGCGTTCTCGCAGGCTACCCCGTAGTAGGCCTTAAAGCAACCCTCGTTGACGGTTCTTACCACGACGTTGACTCTTCCGAAATGTCCTTCAAGATGGCTGCTTCCATCGCATTCAAAGAAGGTCTTAAGAACGCTGCTCCCACCATCCTCGAACCTATCGGCAATCTTAAAGTTCTCGTTCCCGATAACCTTATGGGTGATATTATCGGCGATATCAACAAGCGCAGAGGCCAGATCCTCGGTATGAATCCCGCTGAAGAAGCAGGTATTCAGGAGATCCTCGCAACCGTACCTATGTCCGAAATGGCTTCCTACGCTACCGACCTTCGTTCTATGACCCGCGGCCGCGGCTCCTTTGATCTTGAATTTGATTCTTATCAGGATGCTCCCGGCAATATCGCTCAGCAGATCATCGAAGAAGCTAAGAAAAACGCAGACGAAGAATAATATTTTTAACATAAATAGCAGACCGACAATTTCCGTCGGTCTGTTATCATAGAAAGGACTTTTACATATGGCTATGAATTTATACGAAAGCGCCCGGGATCACGTTATTATAACGGCTCACAGAGGCGCAGCTGCAGGCAATATTCCGTGTAATACCATAGGCGCTTATAATGCGGCTCTCGCACAGGGTGCCGATATGATAGAAATTGATGCAAGTCTCAGCGCAGACGGCACTCTTTACAGCTTCCATCCCTGGATGGAGGGTCAGCACCTCGGCACAGAGCTCCGTATCCCTAATCTTCACGATGATGAGATCAAAGAGCTTCGTTATGTCAATTATGACCGTGCGAGAACCGAATGGGGTGTTTGTACGTTTGACGAGATCTTTGAACGCTATAAGAACCGCTGCTATATCAATGTAGATAAATTCTGGGATCACCCCGAAAAGATCTCTGACCTTATCCGTAAGCACAATATGGAAGATCAGATCGTTGTTAAAACACCGCCCGAAAAGAAATTCCTCGATATCATCGAAGCATATGCTCCCGAAATTGCATATCTCTCCGTTATTTCCAAGGACGATGGCGCTCACGAAATGCTCAAATCCAGAAATATCAATTATATCGGTATGGAAGTCCTCTTTTCCGAAGAAAACAGCCCGCTCTGCAGTGACGAATATATCGAAAAACTTCATGCCGATGGCAAACTTGTTTGGGTCAACTCCATAATTTACGATTACCATGCTCAGCTTTCCGCTCGTCATTCCGATGATACCGCTATGGCTTACGATCTCGAAGACGGCTGGGGCTGGCTCGCAAATAAGAATTTTGATATTATTCAGACCGACTGGCCGCTCGCTCTCAAGGTATTCCTCGAAAGCACAGGCAGACGTTTCAGAAACAAATAAATTCAAAAAGACACAAGCTTTTTACGGCTTGTGTCTTTATATTTTATAAGATTATTACTGAAGAGGACGCATATCGGCAGGCATGTAGGGGAGGGTAAAGCCGATAAGATTTGCGCCTTCGCTTGCGGATGAACGCTTGAACTGGTTCTTGTAGTATCTGTTGTAGAACATATCAAGAGCCGCATTGATCGTATCATCATCGTATTCGTCAAATGTTGCAAACATATATTTCTGAATTTCAGCTCTGGGGAATTTGTATTTTGCAAAATAGAAGATGATAAAGTCGTGAAGAATGTACGGACCGAGGATATCTTCTGTCTGCTGACCTTCAATAAGTTCAGGAGAAACAGGGGTTGCAACGATATCTTTAAGTGTATCTGCAAGTGCGCCGCCGCGTTTGCCTGCAATATGAAGAACAAGCTCACGGATAAGTGTCTTGGGCACGGTCGCATTTACGTTATAGTGGCTGAGATTGTCGCCTGCATAAGTGGTAAAGCCGAGAGCCGCTTCGGAAAGGTCACCTGTTCCGAGTGCAAGAGCATTTTCGATATTTGCAACATCAAAAAGGATCTGTGCGCGTTCACGAGCCTGAGCGTTTTCAAATACAACGTTCTTATTTTCGGCATCGTGACCGATATCTTCAAAATGTTTGAGCAAAGATTCTTTAATATTGATCTCTCTGACGGTAATTCCAAGCTCATTCATAAGCTTTTTAGCATTTTCGTTGGTTCTCTGAGATGTTCCGAAGCAGGGGAGTGTTAAACCAATGATATTGGATGCGGGAATACCGAGCATTTTGAACGTATTTTCTGCAACGAGAAGTGCCATTGTTGAATCAAGACCACCGGACACGTTTATAACAGCTTTCTTGATGCCGGTGTTGACCATTCTCATGTAAAGAGACTGAGTCTGGAGAAGGAAAAGATCGTCAAGATAACGTTTTTTATCGTTTTTGCCGTAGTAGGGGATTCTGTAGTCGGCAACGTTCTTTCTTGTGTAAATAAGGCCTGTGTCTTTTGTGTCTTCAGCAGCTGCAATAACTGTTTCGGGGGCTTCCTGATTCATGAAAGCAACAGCAACGCCTTTGTTGAACACGCCGCAGAAGCCTTTATAAACATTGTCTGCAGAGCTTTCGCCAAAACCGCCGTTCGCAACAGCAACAATGCAGTTCTTTGCGCCGGATGCCTTTGCGCAATATTCAATAATATCGTTCTGAATGCAGGGATAACCGGGCATGATCGTCGGAAGAAGAAGTACATCAAATTTTTCTGAACAGTTTTCAGAAACGGCAACAGTCTTTCCGCCATGCTTGAAGCTGGGTTTTTTAAGAAGCGCACCGTCTTTTATAACGATATTTTCGTGGTAGGGAACGGATGTTACAATAACTTTATTATTCTTTTCGGTATATTCGCAGAGCTTATCGAGTGCATCTTCAGTCTGCTGCTTGAATTCGGGGAATTCGTAAAGCTCACCTGCAGAAGCACCTGTGAGGGAATATGCGGGGAAAAGGTATATATCGCCCTCGTTCTGATCCATTATTTCAATCATTTTATTAGCATTTTCCTTCGGATAACCGAGAGAAATGACAAAAACAGATGTTACTATTTTCATTTTTGTGACCGTTACAGTCCTTTCAGTATTTTTTCATTATCTTTAATTATATACCTTTTCGGCGTTTATGTCAAGTGTTTTCGCATATTGTTTAAAGAACGTTTGCTGTTACATATAATATTCTGTTATATACAAAAAAGGAGAGGACAAGCCTCTCCTTTTTCAAGTTGCATTATAATTCTGTTAAAATTATTCAGCGATGTTAGCAACGACACCGGAACCAACGGTTTTGCCGCCTTCACGGATAGCGAAACGGAGACCGGGTTCGATAGCGATGGGAGTGATGAGCTCAACGTTGATGGTAACGTTTTCGCCGGGCATGCACATGTCAACGCCTTCCTGGAGGGTGATGATACCGGTAACGTCGGTTGTTCTGAAGTAGAACTGGGGTCTGTAGTTGGATACGAAGGGCTTATGACGGCCACCTTCTTTAGCGGTAAGAACGTAAACCTCACCAGTGAACTTGGTGTGGGGTTTGATGGTACCGGGTTTAGCAAGAACCTGACCTCTTTCAACGTCAGTTCTCTGGATACCACGGAGAAGAGCACCGATGTTATCGCCAGCTTCTGCAGAGTCGAGGAGCTTACGGAACATTTCGATACCGGTTACAACGGTCTTACGGGTTTCTTCTTTGATACCAACGATTTCAACTTCTTCAGACATCTTAACAACGCCTCTTTCAACACGACCGGTAACAACGGTACCACGGCCGGTGATGGTCATAACGTCTTCGATAGGCATGAGGAAGGGGAGGTTATCGTTTCTTTCAGGAGTGGGAATGAAGCTGTCAACAGCATCCATAAGTTCTTTGAGGCAAGCGTATTCAGGAGCTTCGGGATCCTTAGAAGTGGATTCGAGAGCGATGAGAGAGCTACCCTGGATGATGGGAGTGTCGTCGCCGGGGAATTCGTACTTGTTGAGGAGGTCACGGAGGTCCATTTCAACGATTTCGAGAAGTTCGGGGTCGTCAACCTGGTCACATTTGTTCATGAAAACAACGATTGCAGGAACGCCAACCTGACGAGCGAGAAGAATGTGTTCGCTGGTCTGAGCCATAACGCCGTCGGATGCAGCACATACGAGGATAGCGCCGTCCATCTGAGCAGCACCGGTGATCATGTTTTTGATATAGTCAGCATGGCCGGGGCAGTCAACGTGAGCGTAGTGACGAGTGTCAGTTTCGTACTCAACGTGAGCGGTGTTAATGGTAATACCTCTTTCTCTTTCTTCGGGAGCTTTGTCGATCATATCATATGCTTCGAACTGAGCGTAGCCCTTAAGGGAGAGGAATTTGGTGATAGCAGCGGTAGTGGTGGTCTTACCATGGTCAACGTGACCGATGGTACCAATGTTAACGTGGGGTTTAGTTCTTTCAAATTTAGCCTTTGCCATTAGAATAATCCTCCTATTAGTAGAATTTAATATTTAAATTAATTATTTCTTCATGATTGCTTCCTGAATGCTCTTGGGAACTTCAGCATAGTGGCTGGGCTCCATAGTGTAAGCGCCACGGCCCTGAGTCTTAGAACGCATATCAGTAGCATAGCCGAACATTTCGCCGAGAGGTACGTGTGCAGTTACCTGCTGACCACCGGTGATAACGTCGAGGCTCTGGATCTGACCACGACGGGAGTTGATGTCGCCGATAACGTCACCGAGATATTCATCGGGAGTGGTAACAACAACTTTCATGATCGGTTCCATAATAACGGGGTTAGCCTTCTTGGTAGCTTCCTTGAATGCCATAGAACCGGCAATCTTGAATGCCATTTCAGAAGAGTCAACTTCGTGGTAAGAACCGTCGTAAAGTGTTACTTTAACGTCAACAACAGGATAGCCTGCAAGTACACCGGACTGCATAGCGCCCTGGATACCTGCGTCAACAGCGGGAATGTATTCCTTGGGAATAGAACCGCCGACAACTTTGTTGATGAATTCGTAACCCTTGCCGGCTTCGTTAGGTTCAACGATGATCTTAACGTGACCATACTGACCTTTACCACCGGACTGACGGGAGTATTTTGTATCCTGATCAACTGTGTTGCGGATAGCTTCTTTGTAAGCAACCTGGGGTTTACCTACGTTAGCTTCAACTTTGAATTCACGGAGAAGTCTGTCTACGATGATTTCAAGGTGAAGTTCGCCCATACCTGCGATGATGGTCTGACCGGTTTCTTCGTCGGTATAAGTTCTGAATGTCGGGTCTTCTTCTGCGAGCTTCGCAAGAGCAATACCCATCTTTTCCTGACCTGCTTTGGTCTTGGGTTCGATAGCAACTCTGATAACGGGCTCGGGGAATTCCATAGATTCAAGAATGATCGGGCTGTTTTCAATGCAGAGAGTGTCACCGGTAGTGGTGTTCTTGAGACCTACTGCAGCAACGATGTCGCCTGCGCAAGCTTCTTCAAGGTCTTCTCTGTGGTTAGCGTGCATAAGAAGAATACGGCCGAGACGTTCACGGTGACCTTTTGTAGCGTTCTTAACGGTAGCACCAGCGGTGATCTTACCGGAGTAAATTCTGAAGAAGCAGAGTTTACCTACGAACGGGTCAGTCATGATCTTGAACGCGAGAGCGGAGAAGGGTTCTTCGTCGCTTGCTTTACGTTCGTCTTCTTCGTTGGTGTCGGGATCAACACCTTTGATCGCGGGAATATCTACAGGAGAAGGCATGTAAGCTACGATAGCGTCGAGAAGCTTCTGAACGCCTTTGTTACGGTAAGAAGTACCGCAAACAACGGGAACGATTCTGTTAGCTATAGTACCGGAACGGAGACATCTCTTGATATCTTCTTTAGAGATCTCTTCGCCTTCGAGATATTTTTCCATGATCTCTTCGTCTTCTTCAGCACATGCTTCGAGCATCTTCATTCTGTACTCTTCAGCAAGGTCGAGCATATCTGCGGGGATAGCTTCAACACGCATGTCATTACCCATATCGTCATAGTAGACGTCAGCTGTCATTTCGATAAGGTCGATAACGCCGCGGAAGTCTTCCTGAGCGCCGATGGGGAGCTGAATGGGAACTGCGTTACATTTGAGACGGTCATGCATCATTTTAACGACGCGGTAGAAATCCGCACCCATGATGTCCATCTTGTTTACGTACGCCATACGGGGTACTTTATATTTATCAGCTTGTCTCCAAACTGTTTCAGACTGGGGTTCAACGCCACCTTTAGCACAGAAAACGGTTACAGAACCGTCGAGAACTCTAAGGGAACGTTCAACTTCAACAGTGAAGTCAACGTGGCCGGGAGTGTCGATGATGTTAAGTCTGTGACCTTTCCAATATGCTGTTGTCGCAGCGGAAGTAATGGTAATACCTCTTTCCTGTTCCTGCGCCATGAAGTCCATGGTTGCGGTACCTTCGTGAGTTTCACCGAGTTTATGGTTAACACCGGTGTAGTAAAGGATACGCTCAGTGGTCGTAGTCTTGCCCGCGTCGATGTGAGCCATGATACCGATATTACGGTAAAGCTCAATAGGATACTGTCTGGGCATTGGTGACTCCTTTCAAAAATGCGGTACAGATGTGGTAAATTACCATCTGAAGTGAGCAAACGCTTTGTTAGCTTCAGCCATCTTATGGGTATCTTCTTTCTTCTTGAAAGCGCCACCCTGATTGTTGATAGCGTCGAGAATTTCGTTTGCGAGTCTTTCTTTCATGGTACGTTCGTTTCTGGAACGAGCGTAAGTTGTGAGCCAACGGAGACCTAAGGTAACTCTTCTTTCAGGACGAACTTCCATAGGTACCTGGTAGTTAGAACCACCAACACGTTTAGCCTTAACTTCAAGTACAGGCATGATGTTTTCCATAGCCTGTTCGTAAACCTCGAGCGGGTTCTTGCCGGTTTTCTCCTTTACGATGTCAAACGCGTCGTAAACTATTTTCTGAGCAACACCTTTCTTACCGTCATACATAACGCTGTTAACGAGCTTAGAAACGAGCTGGCTGCCGTAAATAGGATCGGGGAGAACTTCACGCTTGGGTATATTTCCTCTTCTGGGCACTTGACTTCCCTCCTTCATTATTATTAAATGAGTTCAACGGTACTCGAAAGAATTTTTCTTCCGTCAGCGCTCAGCTATTATAAATCTATATAAAAGCTTTCGCTGATGAAAAATCCGAGTAACTTTTTTCGACTTTATAACTCTTTTAAGCCGAAATTAAATTATTTTTTTGCTGCCTTGGGACGCTTAGCTCCGTATTTGGAACGGGACTGCATTCTGCCGTTAACACCCTGAGTATCGAGTGAACCGCGAATGATGTGGTAACGTACACCGGGAAGGTCTCTTACACGGCCGCCTCTGATGAGAACGACGCTGTGCTCCTGAAGGTTATGACCAATACCGGGGATGTAAGACGTTACTTCCGCGAGGTTTGTAAGACGAACTCTTGCGATCTTACGAAGAGCAGAGTTAGGCTTCTTCGGAGTCTTTGTACCAACAGAAATGCAAACGCCTCTCTTCTGAGGGTTGGACTGGTTGGTAGGAAGCTTATGAAGGCTGTTGTAACCCTTCTGCAATGCAGGAGCGGTGGACTTAACAGCGAGAGTCTGTCTTCCTTTGCGGACGAGCTGGTTAAATGTAGGCATGTTTTTCCTCCTTTTCTTCACTATTTTATATTATATGAAGTTAATATAAGCGGAGTTGAGCTTTACGGCTTCCTCGGAAAAAGCGCAAACTTCCCCCTAGGTATTGCCGTGAACGGTTATTAGTATAACATGAAAAATCGTCTTTTCAATATTATATTTTTTACTTTTTTTCGAACTTACAAAAAAAGATCCCGAAAACGACTTCGTCTTCGGGATCTGTGTTATTTTATTCAATAATGAGCTCCTGCTCTTCGTGTTCGGTGAGTTCAACATTTCTGTATCTCTCAAGACCGGTACCTGCAGGGATAAGTTTACCGATGATAACGTTTTCTTTGAGGCCGACGAGCATATCTGTCTTGCCTTTGATAGCCGCATCCGTAAGGATCTTTGTGGTTTCCTGGAATGAAGCCGCAGAAAGGAAGCTTTCTGTTGCAAGAGCGGATTTCGTGATACCCAAAAGAATAGTCTGGAATTCAGCCGGAACAGCATCGGGATTTGCAGCGAGAAGCTTACGGTTGATGTCTTTAACTTCTGCTCTGTCAACAACAGATCCGAGCATAAAGTCGGTATCGCCGGGTTCGGTAATACGAACTTTTCTCATCATCTGACGGATAATGATCTCAATGTGCTTATCGTTGATATCAACGGCCTGGCTGTGGTAAACCTTCTGAATTTCCTGGGTGATATATGCATGAACTGCAGCCTCGGATTTAACTCTGAGAATATCCTGCGGATCCTGTGCACCTTCGGTAAGCTCCTGACCCTTGCGGATAAAGTCGCCTTCACGAACTTTAAGACGCGCGCCGTAAGGAATGAGGTACTGGCATATTTCGCCCGATTCGGGATTCTTGATAACAGCGTATTTTGCGTGCTTTAACTCCTGGAAAGAAAGCTCGCCGTCGATCTCTGCAAGAATTGCAAGTACCTTCGGATGACGTGCTTCGAAAAGTTCCTGAACTCGGGGAAGACCCTGAGTAATGTCGGAGCTGCCCGCAACACCGCCGGTGTGGAAGGTTCTCATGGTAAGCTGAGTACCGGGTTCACCGATGGACTGCGCTGCGATGATACCGACTGCTTCACCAACGTTAACTGTGTCGGATGTTGCAAGGTTCATGCCGTAGCACTTCGCGCATACACCGTAACGGCAGTTACAGGTAAGAACAGAACGGAGAAGGAGTTTTTTATAACCTGCGGCAATGATACGTTTTGCATCTTCGTCGCGGATGTATCTTGTATTGGGACAAATAACTTCGCCGGTAGCAGGATCAATGACATCTTCAACGGGGAATCTGCCAAGGAGTCTGTCCTTGAAGCTTTCGATGATCTCGTCGCCGTCTCCGGTATCGCATACTTCAACGCCTTCGGTAGAACCGCAGTCGTCTTCTCTGATGATAACG
>CAJGDF010000001.1 GCA_904502105.1 uncultured Clostridia bacterium | reverse complement strand
TTATCTTACTCAAAATAAAAATGTTCCGAACCGTTGGAGGTTTCCCGCAATTACATTGCAGCCCGACGGATTTGTTCTGGTTTTTGCTTCGGGCAAAGCCGAAATGTCAACCCAATCGTTTATTCATTGCGATTTTAAGCTTGATTCTCAGTATGAAGAGCTTTATCTTTACAAGTCAGAAGGCAGCGACTTTTCTCTTTGCGACGGTGCTGTTTTAACAGAGATCGGATACGGTATGTCTTACGGCAGATCCCCGTCAAAGGGAGGATTCGTTTATATAACTTCTCCAACTCCGGGATCTGAAAATAATGACGGCCTTCGTTATTTTTCATCTGCACCCGTTCCGTCTGTTGAGGGCGGTATATTCAACGGCATAGATTCTTTTTCTGTAAGCTTTGAATCAGACGGAACTGTTTTTTACACTCTTGACGGTTCTGTTCCAACAGAAAACAGCTTTGTTTACGATCAGCCGCTGACCGTTTCTTCTACATCGGTCATTCGTGCCGTAAGTAAAGAAGACGGAAAATATTTAAGTGATGTTATTACCGAAAGCTATATAATTAACGAAAACCATTCTTTACCTGTCGTTTCTCTTGCATCAGATCCTTACGGGCTTTGGAGTGAGGAAGCCGGTATATGCTTTCGCGGTGAGCCGAATGAAAACGGAACATATCCGAAAACCGCCAATATCTGGCAGGATTGGGAACGCTCATGCTCTGTTGAACTCTTTGACGGAATATGGGGATTTGCTGCCGATTGCGGTGTGAAGCTGTTCGGACAGTCTAACAGAGAATACCCAAAGCATTCCTTTCAGCTTAAATTCAGAGCGAAATACGGAGATCCCGAGGTTTACTGCTCTCTTTTTGAAAATGTTCCCGAAATAACCCGATTTGAAAGCCTTGTTTTGCGTTCGGGTTCTCAGGATTACAGACGTACGGTTTTCCGTGACGAGCTTTGCACCGATATTGCAAAGGATATGGAGCTTCTCATTCAGGGGTATAAGGCATGTGTCCTTTACATTAACGGCGAATATTACGGTATTTACTATCTCAGAGAAAAGATAGACGAAAACTTTATTTCTTCTCATCTTGGCGTATCACCCGAAAGCGTCGATCTTCTTGTCGGCAACGGAAACGTTATTCACGGAAGCAGCGACGACTGGTACAGTGTTTTGTGGTATGCACAGAATTACGATATGGCTGATACATCAAACTACAGCTATATGAAAAAACGTGTGGATGTTGAAAGCTTTGCCGATTTTATTATTGCGCAGGCTTTTTACGGAAACAGAGACTCAGGTAACGCAAAATTTTACCGAAGCAGTGAAACCGACAATAAATGGCGCTGGATACTTTACGATCTTGACTACGGAATGACCGAGGATTACGGTTACAGTCTTTGGTTTATGATCGATCCCCAGGGTACGGGATATGCTCATAAATACAATACAAAGCTTATAAACGGCTTATTGCGAAGCCCCGAATTTTTTGATATGTTTCTTCGCAGATTCTCGTATCATCTCGATAATACATTTCAGGCAGATCTTGTTTGCGAAAAAGTTGACAGCTTTCGTGACCTTATAGGCGACGAGATCCGCAGAAATATCGATAAGTGGGGCAACAGCTATAACTCATGGGATTGGCAGACCAAGGTAATCAAATATTTTGTTACCGATAAAAACGATTCGGGTCTTACCCGAAAGGATCAGCTTATTTCAGAGATCAAAAAGTTGTTTTTATTGACTGATACAGCGGTCGAATATTATTTTTATATGACAGACGATCAGCGTGCGGAGTTTGATCTTGCGGCGGAGCTCGGTCTGATAGAAAACGTGGAAGAGATCTTTGCATATTCGCATCCCGCAGACAGAATTGAAACGGAGGGCGAAATAAATGAGGCATGAACTTAAATTTCTTGTTTCCGAGCCGTCTGCAAAAATTCTGAAAAGCCTCTTGGGTGCGGTTCTTAAACGAGATTCTCATTATCCGAACGGAGAATATACAATTTGCAGCCTCTATTTTGACGATCCCGAATTTTCCGCATATACGGAAAAAAACGACGGAAATCAAAATCGAGAGAAATTCAGAATACGGCTTTATAACTGTGACGATTCGTATATCGTTCTTGAAAAAAAATACAAAAAGAATGATATGGTGAATAAAGATTCATTTTTATTGAATAAAAACGACGTTTATTCAATTCTTGAAGGCAGAGATGTCGTTTCTGATGATAATCTTGCAAAAGAATTTCATGCAAAGCGTATTTCTTGCGGATTACGTCCCGTTATCAATGTCAAATATGACAGGACAGCCTTTGTTTTCCCTGCGGAAAACACAAGAATAACCGTTGATGAAAATATTCGGTTCTCCCGCTCGTCAACATCTCTTTTTGAGCCGAACGAACCGTTTATTCCGCTTCCGTCAGAGGCGAAAACCGTTGTTGAAGTCAAGTTTGACGATGCTTTCCCTTCATTTCTTGTTCCGATCCTTTCATCGGTTTCGGCAGAACGTACTGCTTTTTCAAAATACGCTATGGCTATTGAGTTTGCAATAGATTAAAAAAGGAGTTTTGTATGAGCTTTTCGGATATTATCAAAAACAGTGTTATCAGTGAGTTCTCGGGCGAATTTTCTTTTACGAAAGTCGTTATCTCGATACTTCTCGCTTTTGTCATCGCTTTATTTATAATCTTTATATACAAAGCAACATTCAGAGGTGTTGTTTTTAACAAGGGTTTTGCTTTATCTCTTGTGCTTCTTTCTGTTGTTACTGCGGCAATTATCATGACTGTTACCGCAAATCTTGCATTGTCTCTCGGTATGGTCGGCGCTTTGTCTATTGTCCGTTTCCGAACGGCGGTCAAGGATCCCGTCGATACGGTCTTTATGTTCTGGGCGGTCGGTGCAGGCATAATGGCAGGTGCAGGCATGATGTTCTGGGCTCTTTTTGCTAACGTTCTAATGGGTATTTTGTATCTTGCCCTTTCGTTCTTCAGCAAAAAAGGTACAGGTGCTCAGTATCTTTTAACAGTGCGCTATTCTCCCGAAGCCGCGCAGGATGTTAAACAGAAAATGAAGGCTTTGCCGAAACACAGAATAAAAGCAAAGGTTACAGCAAAACAGTCTGTTGAACTTTCCGCTGAAATACGCCTTCGCAATAAGGATATGGATATTATCGACTCTCTTCATGAGATCCCCGGAGTTTTTGACGCTTCTGTGATCGAATTCCAGTGATTTGGTATTCTTTAACATATACGGGCCTTTCGGTGGTATAAAGATTGTAAATAAATACATATTGCATTTTTATTCAATGTGATGTATAATAATTCAGCATTAAGAATGCGATTGAATACAGTATAATAATTAATTGAACATATTTTAGGAGAAAAAGAAAATGAGTAATTTAAATGTAAAAAAAGACGGTATAAAAAAAGTAGTTCTTGCATATTCCGGCGGACTTGATACTTCCATCATCATTCCCTGGCTCAAAGAAAACTACAATAACTGCGAAGTAATCGCTGTTGCTGCTGACGTTGGTCAGGGCGTTGAACTCGAAGGCCTTCAGGAAAAGGCTATCAAAACAGGCGCATCCAAAATCTATATTGAAGATCTTGTTGACGAATTTGTTGACGATTTTATCTTCCCCACACTCAAAGCATCTGCAGTATACGAAAATAAATATCTTCTCGGTACATCCTTCGCTCGTCCCATAATCGCTAAGCGTATCGTTGAGATCGCTCTCGCTGAAGGCGCTGACGCTATCGCTCACGGCTGTACAGGTAAAGGTAACGACCAGGTTCGTTTCGAGCTCGCTATCAAAGCATTTGCTCCCGATATGCCCATCATCGCTCCCTGGAGAATCTGGGATATCAAATCCCGTGACGAGGAGATCGATTACGCAGAAGCTCACAACATCCCCCTCAAGATAAGCCGTGAAACAAACTACTCCAAGGATATGAACCTCTGGCATCTTTCTCACGAAGGTCTCGACCTTGAAAATCCCGCTAACGAACCCAATTACGACAAGATCCTCGAACTCGGCGTATCTCCCGAAAAAGCTCCCGACAAGGCTACTTATGTAACCATCGATTTCGAAAACGGTGCTCCCGTTGCTGTTGACGGCGAAAAGATGAAGGGTTCCGACATCATCAGAAAGCTTAACAAGCTCGGCGGCGAAAACGGTATCGGTATTGCTGACCTTGTTGAAAACCGTCTTGTTGGTATGAAATCCAGAGGCGTATACGAAACTCCCGGCGGAACCATTCTTTATCAGGCTCATGATATTCTTGAAACTCTTTGCCTTGACAGAGACACTCTCCACTTCAAACAGCAGGTAGGCCTCCGTTTTGCTGAACTCGTTTACTTCGGTCAGTGGTTCACTCCTCTCCGCGAAGCTCTTACCGCTTTTGTTGACGACACTCAGAAAGCAGTTAACGGTACCGTTAAACTCAAGCTCTATAAAGGCAACATCATCAATGCAGGTGTAACATCTCCCGATTCCCTCTACGATGAAGATATTGCAACCTTTGAAGAAGACGATGTTTACGACCAGACAGACAGCGCAGGCTTCATCAACCTCTTCGGTCTTCCCATCAAAGTTAAAGCAATGCACGACAAAAAGAACAAATAATTATAACATAAGCCCCGTAACATAACAGAAAGGTAAAGCCCAAAAAGCTTTGGTATATATAATGAACGCAGTTATAACCGTAACCGGTAAAGATACCGTCGGTATTATCGCGAAGGTCAGCGCAGAATGTTTTGCTGCCAACGCAAATATCCTCGACATTACTCAAAAAGTATTCGGCGGAATGTTTGTTATGACGATGCTCATTCAGATAGACGATCTCAAGATCCGTTTTGCGGATTTTGTTGATAAAATGAATGATCTCGGTCAGAAAGAACACCTTGTTATCCATACAATGCATGAAGATATCTTCAATGCAATGCATAACATTTGACCTGAAAACTGTTATCAGCCGCGGCGTTTTCGTGTTATAACATGAGAATGCCGCTTCGGGCTGTTTTAAAAGCGTTTAAGAACGGAGAAAATATTATGCTTAACGACAATAAGATACTTGAAACAATAAATATGATAACTCAGGAACACCTTGATGTCCGTACAATCACTATGGGTATTTCTCTTCATTCCTGTATCGATGACGATGTTAAGAAATGCTGTTCCAAAATTTACGATAAGATCTGTAAAAAAGCAGAAAACCTTGTTGCAACAGGCGAAAGCATTGAAAAGGAATTCGGTATTCCTATCATCAATAAACGTATTTCGGTAACACCTATCGCAACCATCGCTTCCGCTGCTGTCGGCGAAGATCCCACCTTTGACTGCACTCCCTTTGCCGAAACTCTTCAGAACGTTGCCAATACCTGCGGCGTTAACTTCATCGGCGGTTACTCTGCCCTTGTTCAGAAGGGTTTTTCCGTAAGCGACAGAGCTCTTATCAATTCTATACCCAACGCTCTTGCGGTAACGAACAACGTATGTTCTTCCGTAAATATTGCTTCCACCAAAGCCGGCATCAATATGGATGCTGTTGCTCTTATGGGTAAAACTATCAAAAAACTCGCTTATTTAACAAAAGATAACGATTCTATCGGCTGTGCGAAGCTTGTTGTTTTCGCAAACGTTCCCGAAGATAACCCCTTCATGGCAGGTGCGTTCCATGGCTCCGGTGAAGGCGAATGCATGATCAACGTCGGCGTTTCCGGCCCCGGTGTTGTTAAAAAAGCTCTTGAAAAATGCTCCGGTGACCTTACAGAGGTTGCTGAAACCATTAAAAAGACCGCATTCAAGATCACAAGAATGGGTCAGCTCGTTGCTACCGAAGCGTCCAAACGTCTTAATATCCCCTTCGGTATCGTTGACCTTTCCCTTGCTCCCACTCCCGCTATCGGTGACTCTGTTGCTTATATCCTTGAGGAAATGGGTCTCGAAAGCTGCGGCTCCTGCGGTACAACAGCTGCTCTTGCTCTTCTTAACGATGCGGTTAAAAAAGGCGGCGTTATGGCTTCCTCTCACGTAGGCGGTCTTTCCGGCGCGTTTATTCCCGTTTCCGAAGACGCGGGTATGATCGCGGCTGCAAGAAGCGGCGCTCTCAGCCTTGAAAAGCTTGAAGCTATGACTGCGGTTTGCTCCGTTGGTCTTGATATGATCGCTGTTCCCGGCGACACTCCCGAAGAAGTCATCTCCGCTCTTATCGCAGACGAAGCTGCTATCGGCGTTGTTAACTCCAAAACAACCGCTGTCCGCGTAATTCCCGCATACGGCAAAACAGTCGGTGATACTGTTGAATTCGGCGGTCTTCTCGGCGAAGCTCCCATAATGAAAATCAGCTCATACTCTCCCGCGAAATTCATTTCCCGCGGCGGACGTATCCCGGCTCCCATTCAGAGCCTTAAAAACTAAGTATATTCCATTGATCTTCAGTATAGAAAGGAAGCTTTCTAAAAAAAGAAAGCAACGGTCATTAAAATGAAACTCTGGTCAGGAAGATTTTCAAAAGATGTTGACAGCCGTGTAAACGATTTCAACTCCTCAATATCATTCGATCAGCGCCTTTACCGACAGGATATCGAAGGCAGTATTGCACATTCAGAAATGCTTTGTGCCTGCGGTATCATATCTGTCGAAGACAAAGAAGCCATTCATAACGGACTTCGCGGCATCCTTGAGGATGTTGAATCCGGTAAACTTGAATTTTCGGCAGATGCCGAGGATATTCATATGAATATTGAAACGATCCTTACAGAACGTATCGGTGATGCAGGCAAACGTCTTCACACCGCGCGTTCAAGAAACGATCAGGTGGCTCTTGATATTCGTCTTTATATGAGACAGGAGATCGACGAAACGGATGCAGCTCTTAACGGTCTTATCCTTGCCATTACAGACATCGCAAAAGATACTACGGACTACGTTATGCCTGCATATACCCATCTTCAGCGTGCTCAGCCTGTTTCTTTCGCTCATTATATCCTTGCTTACGCGCAGATGTTCCTTCGTGACAGACAGCGTTTGAAGGATTGCAGAAAAAGGCTCAATATGTGCCCTCTCGGCGCAGGTGCATTAGCTACAACAACGTATCCTATCGACAGACATATGTCCGCAGATCTTCTCGGTTTTGACGGAATTTGCGAAAACAGCCTTGATGCTGTTTCCGACCGTGATTTCCTTATCGAATACTGTTCTGCCTGTTCGATGATAATGATGCATCTTTCCCGCTTCTGCGAGGAGATCATTCTCTGGTGCTCGTCCGAGTTCAGATTTATTTCTCTTGACGATGCTTTTTCCACTGGCTCATCGATCATGCCTCAGAAGAAAAATCCCGACGTTGCAGAGCTTTGCAGAGGTAAAACAGGCAGAGTTTACGGCAGCCTTACCACTCTTTTAACAGTTATGAAATCTCTTCCCCTTGCGTATAACAAGGATATGCAGGAAGATAAAGAGGCTGCTTTCGACTGTGCTGATACAGTTAAGATGTGTCTTACCGTATTTACTCCCATGCTCAAAACAGCAACCGTAAACAAGGATAATCTTCGAGCTGCTGCTTCAAAGGGCTTTATCAATGCCACCGACTGCGCAGACTATCTCGTAAGAAAAGGTCTTCCCTTCAGAGATGCTTATAAAGCTGTTGGTAAAGCCGTTGCTTACTGCGAACAGACAGGCAAGGATCTTGAAACTCTCACTGTTGAAGAATATAAAGAATTTTCACCTTTGTTCGGTGAAGATGTTTATGATTCTATCAATCTCGAAACTTGTATGAATAACCGAAAAGCTGCAGGCGGACCGTCTCCCGATTCCGTTAAGGTTCAGCTTGAACGCTTGTTGAAAGCAAACGATAATATATAAAACTAATTAAGGAAAATCTGAATTTATGAATAAGTATAAAATATCAGTTATTGGTGCTTCCGGTTATGCAGGGGCAGAGCTTGTAAGAATTCTTTTAAGCCATCCCAACGCAGAGCTTGCGGCTCTCAGTTCTGTTTCTTACACCGGACAGAGCCTTGCGGATCTTTATCCCGCATACAGAAACATTTGCGAACAGCTTCTCGTTTCCGAAGAAGAAGCGATCGAAAAGGGTGATGTTGTTTTTGCATCTCTTCCCCACGGTCTTTCTCAGGAAATTGCTCTTGCATGCGATAAAGCCGGTAAACTCTTTATCGATCTCGGTGCAGACTTCCGTCTTGATGACGGTGACGTTTACACCGAATGGTACGGCAAAGAATACGTTTACCCCGAGCTTCATGCTAAACAGGTTTACGGCCTTTCCGAAATCTACAGAGAAGATGTTAAAAATACAAAAATAATCGGTAATCCCGGCTGCTACCCCACATCTATCGCTCTTGCTTCTTATCCTGCTATCAAAAACGGCCTTGTTAATGGCTACGATTTTATTATCGACTCAAAAAGCGGTGTTACAGGCGCAGGTAAAAGCCTTACCCAGAAAACACATTATCCCGAATGTAACGAAGCGTTCTCTCCCTATAATATAGGTAAACACCGCCATACCCCTGAGATAGAACAGACTCTTTCCCGTTTTGCCGGCGAAAAAGTTAACGTTACTTTTGTTCCTCATCTTCTTCCCGTTAACAGAGGTATTATTTCAACCATTTATGCCAACAAGGCAGAAGGTATCACTCTTGAAAAAGTTCACGAGATCTATACCGAAACGTATAAAAACGAGCGTTTTGTAAGAGTTCTCCCTCTCGGTGAAGTTGCAAACCTCAGAAATGTACGTATGAGTAACTATTGCGATATATCCGTTCATGAGGATAAGCATACAGGAAAGCTCATTCTCGTTTCTGCAATCGACAATATGTTCAAAGGCGCCGCAGGTCAGGCGGTGCAGAATATGAATATCGCGCTCGGCCTTGATGAGTCCGCAGGCATCGATTTCGTTCCCCCTGCAATATAAACTTATAAGATAAAGGAATTTTGATATGAAATTTATTGAAAACGGATCCGTCACATCCCCCAAAGGATTCACTGCTTCCGGTGTTCACTGCGGCATCAGAAAAAATCAGTCCAAAAAAGATCTCGCCCTTATTTTCTGCGAGAAAAAATGTACCGCAGCTGCTGTTTATACAAGAAATCTCGTTAAGGGCGCTCCCCTTACCGTAACGAAAAACAATATTTCCGACGGCTACGCTCAGGCTGTTATCTGCAACAGCGGCAATGCAAATACCTGTAATGCCGACGGTATTGAAAAAGCAGAGATCACTTGTTCTGCTATTGCAAAAAAACTCGGAATTTCCGAGAAAGATGTTATTATCGGCTCTACCGGTGTTATCGGTCAGCCTATTAATATCGATGCTATCCTTTCAGGTATCGATCCTCTCGTTGCAGCTCTTTCCACTGACGGAAACGGTGCCGCTGAAGGTATTATGACTACCGATACCGTAAAAAAATCCTTCGCTGTTGAACTCGAACTTAACGGTAAGCCCGTAAAGATCGGCGGTATCGCAAAGGGTTCCGGTATGATCAATCCCAATATGGCAACAATGCTTTGTTTCTTAACAACCGATGCTGCCATTTGCCCCGAGCTTCTTCACGAGGCCCTCGTTTATGCCGTTGAAAAATCTCTTAACATGGTAACTGTTGACGGTGATACCAGCACCAACGATATGATGACCATCATGGCTTCCGGCCTTGCGGAAAACGAATATATCACCGAAAAGAACGAAGATTACTTTGTTTTTGCCGAAGCACTTGCAGGTCTTGCAATCGAGATCGCAAAAGCTGTCGCTAAAGACGGTGAGGGTGCAACAAAGCTCATTATTGCAAGAGTTTACGGCTGCAAAACAGATGCATGCGCAAAAAGCCTTGCTCTTTCCGTCGTTTCCTCATCTCTCGTTAAAGCAGCTATGTTCGGTGCCGACGCAAACTGGGGCCGTGTTCTCTGCGCACTCGGTTATGCAGGCCAGGATGTTGATGTAACTAAGATCGACGTTTCTTTCGTTTCTTCCGCAGGTCGAGTTGAAGTTTGCAAAAACGGTGCAGGCGTTCCTTTCTCCGAAGAAATTGCAAAACAGGTTCTTATCTGCGATGAGATCACCATTGATATCAACATGAACGACGGTATGGAATATGCCGAAGCATACGGCTGCGACCTTACATACGATTACGTAAAGATTAACGGAGACTACCGCACATGAACAAATACGAAGAAAAAGCCTATACTATATCAGAAGCGCTCCCTTATATCCAGCGCTTCAGCGGTAAGACTATAGTTGTTAAATATGGCGGAAATGCAATGGTAAACGACATTATGAAAAATGCCGTTGTCTCCGACTGTATCCTCCTTTCTCTTGTCGGCATAAATACCGTTCTCGTTCACGGCGGCGGCCCCGAAATTACCGCTATGCTCACAAAGCTCGGAAAAGAATCTAAATTTATCAACGGTTTAAGATATACAGATGCCGAAACAATGGATATCGTTCAGATGTCTCTTGCAGGTAAGGTTAACAAAGATCTCGTTACTCTTATTTCTCATGCAGGCGGCAGAGCTGTCGGTCTTTGCGGTCTTGACAGTGAGCTTCTTTGCGCAAAGAAACTTGAAGACGGTAAAAACGACTACGGATTTGTCGGTGAAATTACCGCTGTTAATACAAAAATAATCGAAGATAATATTCGCGCAGGCTATATCCCCGTTGTTGCTACCGTTGCAGGCGGTGAAGACGGTCATGCATATAACGTAAACGCAGATACCGCCGCTGCATATATCGCCGGTAAGCTCGGTGCTGAAAAACTCATTCTCCTCACCGATACAAAGGGCGTTCTTTCCGATAAAGATGATGAATCGACCCTTATTCCCAAGATCGCAATGAATGAGATCAATGAATATATCGAAAAGGGCGTTATCGTAGGCGGTATGATCCCCAAGCTCCGTTGCTGTGAGACCGCAATCAACAGCGGTGTACATTCTGCACACATCATCGACGGCCGTGTTGCACATTCGATCCTCATCGAAATGTTTACATCCGGCGGTATCGGAACGATGATCGACAATACTCTTTAAGGTGTTAGTATGAAATCTTTTAACGAAATAAAAAATCAGGATAAATCTTTTGTTGCCAATACATATGCACGTTTCGACGTTGCTTTTGCCGCAGGTAAAAATGCTCATTTTGCCGATGAAAGCGGAAAAGATTATATCGATTTCGGCAGCGGTATAGGCACAAACTCTCTCGGTGTTGCCGATGCTGAGTGGGTAAAAGCAGTTTCTTCTCAGGCTGCCACTCTGGCACACTGTTCAAATCTTTACTATAATCCCGTTACCGCAGATCTTGCTGGAAAGCTTTGTGAAAAAAGCGGCATGAAAAAGGTCTTCTTCGGTAACTCGGGCGCGGAAGCAAACGAATGCGCGATCAAAACTGCAAGAAAATACAGCTTTGATAAATACGGTGCAGAGGCTCAGAGAAACAAGATCCTCACTCTTCGCAATTCTTTCCACGGAAGAACCGTAACAACTCTTGCCGCTACCGGTCAGGATGTTTTTCATAATTATTTCTTCCCGTTTACAGAGGGCTTCCTCTTTGCGATGCCCGATCTTGATGAGATCAAAGGTATTATCGAAAATGACGATAAAATATGCGCAGTTATGCTTGAAACGATTCAGGGTGAGGGCGGCGTTCTTCCCCTTGAAGACAGCTTCTTGAAAGAGCTTTGCGAATATGTTCATTCAAAAGATATTCTTCTTATCGTTGATGAGATACAGACAGGTATTGCAAGAACAGGTAAGTTCCTTTCTTATATGCACAGCGGTATTTGTCCCGATATCGTAACCCTTGCAAAGGGTCTTGCGAGCGGTCTTCCCATCGGTGCATGTATGTTCAATGAAAAAACCGAGAAAACTCTCGGCTTCAGTGATCACGGTTCAACATTCGGCGGAAACCTCGTGTCCTGCGCGGGTGCGAATGTTGTTGTCGACAGAGTTACGGCTGACGGCTTTGACGAAGAAGTAACAAAAAAAGGCGAATATATAAGAGCAAAGCTTAAAGATATTTTCGGCGACGAGATCACTGCAATAAGAGGCAGAGGTCTTATGCTCGGTATCGATTTCAAGAGCAAGCCTGCGAAGGAAATCGTTGCCGAAGGCTTGAAACACGGCGTTGTAATGCTTACCGCAAAGCAGTCTGTCCGTCTTCTCCCGCCGCTTACAATAACATACGAAGAAATTGATGAAGGTCTTAACAGACTTTCAAACGTATTCCGTAATTAATAAGGAGTGAAAGTTTGAAAGATTAATCTTTCAAACATGTTTTGTGTCTTTTGCTGTTTAAACAACAGCAATTTTGTGCCAAAACCAGACTCAATAACAACAGAAAGGTAGGCTTTCGAAAACGAAAGCCATGGTTTTAATTATGAAATCGCTTTTAACAATGGAACAGCTCTCTCAGAAAGAGCTTTTTGAAATACTTGATATTGCATCTGAAATGAAAGCCGAAACAAAAGCAGGCAAGAAAAACACAAAAAATCTTGAAGGCATGACTCTCGGTATGATCTTCCAGAAGAGCTCCACCAGAACCCGTGTTTCTTTTGAGGTTGGTATGCAGCAGCTCGGCGGCTATCCTCTCTTCCTCTCCGGTAACGATCTTCAGCTCGGCAGAGGCGAGTCCATCAAAGATACCGCGCGTGTTTTCGGCAGATATCTTGACGGTATCATGATCCGTACATTCAAACAGTCTGACGTTGAAGAGCTTGCCGAATACTCCGGTCTTCCCATCATCAACGGTCTTACAGACTACTGCCATCCCTGTCAGGTTCTCGCAGACCTTCTCACCATCAAAGAACATAAAGGCGGCTTTGACGGTCTCAAGGCTTGTTATATCGGTGACGGCAACAACATGGCAAACAGCCTTCTCGTTGGCTGTCTCCTCGCAGGTATGAGCTTCTCTATCGCAACTCCCGAAGCTTACAAGCCCTGCGACCATATCATGGAAGTTGGCGCTTCTTACGGCGATAAGTTCCAGTGGACCACCGATATTTTTGAAGCTGCTAAGGATGCCGACGTTATCTTTACCGACGTTTGGGCAAGTATGGGTCAGGAAGGCGAAGCAGAAATCCGCAGAAAAGCATTTGCCGGCTACTGTATCGACGAAAAACTTCTTGCTGTTGCAAATGAGGGCTGCATGGTTCAGCACTGTCTCCCCGCACATAAAGGCGACGAGATCACCGAAGATGTTTTCGAAGCTCATGCAGATGAGATCTTTGACGAAGCAGAAAACAGACTTCACGCTCAGAAAGCTGTTCTCTGGCTTTGCATGCATAAATAATTTGTTAATAAAAACAGACCTGTATGGTTTAATAAATCATACAGGTCATTTTTTTATACCGTCATCTTATCTTTCAGTTTTTCGAGTATCTTTTTTTCGAGTCTGGAAATGTACGACTGTGAGATGCCGAGCATATCCGCAACTTCTTTTTGAGTGTATTCTCTTTTTGAGCCGACGAGTCCGAAGCGCAGGCTCATTATCTGCCTTTCTCTGTCGTTCAAACAAAGCAAGGCTTTTCTTAACTGATCTATTTCCGCTTCTGTTTCAACGTTTTTTGAAACCTCGTTTGCATCCGTGCCCAGAATGTCCGATAAAAGAAGCTCGTTTCCGTCCCAGTCAACATTTAGCGGTGCTTCGATAGATATTTCGTTTTTAACGCCTGTGTTTTTACGTAAAAACATCAGTATCTCATTTTCGATGCATCTTGAAGAGTATGTTGCAAGCTTGATGTTTTTGTCTGCCCGAAAAGTATTTATCGCCTTTATCAGCCCGATAGTGCCTATCGAAATAAGATCTTCAAGATTTATGCCCGTGTTTTCGAATTTTCGCGCGATGTACACAACAAGCCGCAGGTTATGTTCTACCAATTCATTTCTTGCTGCTTCGTCACCGTATTCAAGAAGATGCAGCAGTTCATACTCTCTTTCCTGAGGCAACGGAGGGGGAAGTGAGTCCGAACCGTTTATATAATAAATATTGTCGGACAAAAATACGGAAAGTAATTTTAACAGATTCATTTTTTAGCCTTTCATTCAGATTTTGGTTCCTATTATCGCGTTGAACTCGTCTCCGAGCCTTGTGTCGCTTACTGCGATGAGAATTTTCTTCTCTTCTCCGTCTATTTTAACACTGTCGGGACGAAATGCAGTCATTATCCCGGTTTTACCGTCTGCGGTGTGATATGGGATCATACGTGTTCGGGTCTTTAAAACGTGCGGGATTATCTCTTTTAAAGTATTCTTTTCCGCTATCATTACAGGGTCTCCCGTTATGGGATCTTTTAACATGTTTCCGCTGTCACGAAAGCACCGAAGATTTACCTGCTTTTGTGAAACGTGTACGGTGCAGTCGCAGAAAGCGTTTACGGGCTTTCTTGATGCCGATATCCGACTTGCGACCGTCGTCGCCAGAAGGAGGAAAAGCGCCGCGATAAGTAGAGTCGGAACGGAGATGTTAAAATATATTTCACTGTTTTGTATGTAGATACTGTTTTTACAAAACGGGAGATACTGTATCGACATCAAGACTGCCACGTAACAAAAGGAACAGAAAAGGAAAATGCAGGTGTTTTTGAGCAACGACCGAAAGGATTTTGTTTTGAATGCTATCATCGAAACAATTACAGCCGCCAGGCTTTTTATTGCGGTGCATAACGTAAAGCTTATCGGAGGAAGACAAACCGCAAGCCCGTATACAGAGATGAAGGTATCTGCCATTGCGAATCTTCCGAACGATGTTTTTGCACCGGTGAGCCTTGTGCAGGCGAAAAGAATAACCCCGTTTATAATAAGGTTTACGAACAGCAGAATATCTAAGTATACAGTTATCGGTTCGGAGGTGCTTTGCTGAAATTCTGATAAGTACACGGTCGTTACCTCCTTTGCTTAAACATTATAACATATCGTTCCCCGTTTTTTTGTCAGATAAAGAGCGTAAAAAAAGGTTTCCTTTCGTGCGAAAAGATTATGATTCGCAGAAAAGAAACCTTTTATTTTTATATTTTACTTTGTTTTCATTGTCAGGGAAATACGTTTTTTTGCAACGTCAACGCCTAAAATGCGGACTTTAACTATATCTCCGACCTTAACGGCTTCAGACGGGTGTTTGATATATCTGTCGGAAACCTGTGAAATATGAACAAGACCGTCCTGATGTACACCGATATCGACAAATACACCGAAGTCGATAACGTTTCTGACCGTTCCCGTAAATTCCATTCCTTCTTTAAGGTCTTTTATATCCATAACATCCGAACGGAGAAGGGGAGGGGGAAGTTCGTCTCTTATGTCTCTGCCGGGCTTGAGTATTTCGGTGAGGATATCGTTTAATGTCGGCAAGCCTATTCCGCAGTCATCAGCCGCTTTCTGTTTACCGTATTTGTCGAGCTTTACGGTAAGCATCGAAAGTCCTCCGTCTGTGACATCTTTGGGTGTATAACCGAAAAGACCGAGAAGCTTTTCAGCCGCAGCGTATGATTCGGGGTGAACTGCCGTATTGTCGAGAGGATTGTCTGCACCGGGAATACGAAGGAAGCCTGCGCATTGTTCAAATGCTTTGGGACCGAGCTTTTTGACCTTTAAAAATTCTTTTCTTGAACGGAATGCACCGTTTTCATCTCTGTATGCAACGATGTTCTTCGCGATTGCGGAGTTGATACCTGCAACGTATGAAAGAAGAGACGGGGATGCTGTATTTATGTCAACACCTACAGAGTTTACACAACCTTCAACAACGCCCGAAAGTGCTGCATCGAGACGCGCCTGCGGCATGTCGTGCTGATACTGACCGACACCGATGCTCTTCGGATCGATCTTAACAAGCTCTGCAAGGGGGTCCTGAAGTCTTCTGCCGATAGAAACAGCTGAGCGGAGTGAAACGTCAAAATCGGGAAATTCTTCCGCGCCGAGCTTTGATGCGGAGTAAACGGACGCACCTGCTTCGTTTACGACCATGTAAGTCACTTTTCGGTCAAGCTCTCTTATCGTGTCGGCAATAAAGATTTCGGTCTCCTTCGATGCGGTGCCGTTGCCGATAGATATGCAGTCAACATTGAATTTGGCTATATATTTTTTTACCTTTTCTGCGGCTTCTGCTATTTTGCTCTGCGGCGGGGTGGGGTAGATAACGTCAGTCATGAGAACCTTACCGTTTTCGTCAATAGCGCAGATCTTGCAGCCTGTTCTGTATGCAGGGTCAACAGCAAGAACGGTTTTTCCCTTGATCGGCGGCTGCATAAGAAGGGGCTTGAGGTTGAGACCGAACATTTTTATTGCCTGTTCGTCTGCCTTTTCGGTAAGTCCGCTTCTTGTTTCGCGTTCAACGGAGGGGAATATGAGTCTGTTGTAGCTGTCTTTTATTGCGTTTTCAACAAATTCTGTCGATATTGAGCCTTGTTTAACGTAAAGATCGTTGATCGTTTTAAGCGCACGGTCTTCGGAAAGGCCGACAGAAACGCTCAGCCATTCCTCGTTTTCGCCTCTGTTTATCGCAAGAATTCTGTGGCTGGGTACGGATTTTACAGGTTCGGAGTATTCGTAATACATTGTGTATACAGAGTCTCCCTCTTTTGCCTGCTTCGATGCGATAACAGCTTCCTTCTGAATAAGCTCTTTTAACTGCTTGCGAACTTCGGGATCGTCGGAAACGATCTCGGCGATTATATCCGATGCGCCTTCAAGCGCTTCTTCCGCTGTTACAACACCTTTTTCCTCATCAATATATTCGGATGCAATAGCGGTAAGATCGCCGGATGTTATTTCCTGAGCGAGAAGCACGGTTGCCAAAGGTTCAAGACCTTTTTCTTTTGCGATAGATGCTTTTGTTCTTCTCTTTTGCTTGAACGGACGGTATATGTCTTCAACTGCGGAGAGTGTTTCTGCGGCGGCAAGTGCAGCTGCGATCTCGTCTGTCATCTTTTCCTGTGAAGAGATGCTTTCGAAAACTTCCTCTTTTCTCTTTTCGAGGTTTCTTAAATATTCAAGACGGTCTGCGATCTCGCGAAGTACCTGGTCGTCGCATGAACCGGTCATTTCTTTTCTGTATCGTGCAATGAACGGAATCGTGTTGCCGTCATCTATAAGAGTAATTATATTTTCAAGATGCTCTTTTTTAACTTTAAATTCGGAACAAAGGATCTCGTTTATATTCATTCTTCTGTTTTTCCTTTCCGTAGGTATAATTTGGCTTTAAAAAGCAATACTAACGTATGCCGTACTGTGCGGTCACAACATTACTATTATACAATAATACGGAAAAAATTTCAAGAGGCTTAATGATGAACATAAAAAAAATTTTTACAGTATCCCTCCGAAAAGTTCAGAGATCCACTATGCCGCAAGTCGTATCGGGTATGCATTCCGTTCGGGCGGCAGGTGTTTCACTCGGTACTTTTTTATCGGATAAAGGCTGGAAAAAACTTACGGATAAAAACGGCAATATTCGTATTTACGATTTTGCGTGTGATTTTTTTGATTTTAACATCCGTAAGTTCAACGCAGATTCGTTTGAAAAATATCTGGAGTCGGTGTCTGTTTCAAAAAAACTTACGGGTGATGAGTTTTCATGTATTGTTAATATATTTAAACTTGCGGCATTGAAAAAGCTTGCCGACTGCTGTGAAATGTATAACGAAAATGTTGAAAATGCGGATATTTCGATCAGAGCCGAAAATCTTGTTTCTTATCTCTCTTTTTTTGAGAAATATGACGGCGGAGATCTTTATGAAAAATTCAGCGTATGCGAGCGTATTCTTAGTAAGGATAAATCGTATCTTTTGCTTGATAAAGAGTCTAAAAATCTTTATCGTCACAAGCTTTCTGTTATTTCAAAGAAAAAAGGTATAAGTGAATCTTCTTTTGCGGAGCAGATCGTTTCAAAAGCCGCTTCTTCGGTTGGAAAACGGTCTCATATAGGGTATTATCTTTTTGAACAAAAAGAATGCCGGTTTTACATCCCGCTGCTGTTTGCTTTGTCTGCGGTTGTCTCCGTTTTTATAGGCATTTTGACAGGCTCGGTTGCTGCATCCGTCCTTTCGTATCTTCCTGTTTTTGAAATAATAAAGATTTTAACAGACAGGATAATGGGTTCGCTTTTTAAAGCAGAATATATCCCCCGTTTGGAAAAACACGGAAAAAAGACACTCGTTACAGTTGTTACTTTTCTTTCCTCATCCGCTGATGCCGATAAATATGCAGACCGTTTAAAACAGCTTTATTACACCAACAGATCTTCCGACGGAAATACTTTTTTCGGCTTTCTGTGCGATCTTCCCGAATCGGACGGTCCGACTTCTGCTGAAGATGATGTTATACTGAAAAGAGTAAACGAACGTATATCAAAACTCAACAGTGAACTTGAGAATGTTTTCTTTGCGGCTGTCAGAAAGCGTTCTTTTAATGCCGAAGCAGGTAAATATTCCGCTTATGAACGAAAGAGAGGTGCTATAACCGAGTTTCTTCATGCTGTAAAAAACGGAGATAAAGACGGATTTATGCTTCTTTCAGATAACGTTTTCGGCGCTGATTTTTTTGTTTCTCTTGACAGTGATACTTTGCCTGAGCCCGAAAGCATTGATAAGCTTGTTTCGGTTCTTTGTCATCCTCTTTCAGAGCCTGTTTATAACGGTGATATGACGGCTGTTAAAGACGGATATGCGGTTGCCGTTCCGAGAATAGATGTCAGCCTTGAAAGTGCCGAACGTAACGGCTTTACGAAAATAATTTCATGCTTCGGCGGCTCGGAGGTCTATGAAAATGTTTCATTCGATCTTTATCAGGATGTCTTCGGGGAGGGTATATTTTCGGGAAAGGGCGCGATAAATATTGATGCTTTCAACAAGATCACTGCTCCGCTGTTTCCCGATAACTGTGTTCTGAGTCATGATATCCTTGAGGGCTGTTTTCTTAGAACCGTAAATGTTTCCGATGCGGTATTTTCTGATTCTGTTCCGCAGAATATAGTTTCTTATCTGAAACGTTCACACAGATGGACAAGGGGCGACTGGCAAAATATTCGCTGGCTTTTCGGTACGCTGAAAACAAAAAACGGATCTGAGATCAGAAATCCTCTCGGGAATATCAGCAAATTCAAGCTTTTTGATAATCTGCGAAGATCGGTGAACGCGATCGGGGTATTTCTTCTTTTGTTTTTTTCTCTTTTAACGAAAAATATTCCTCTTTATCTTTTATCCGTCTTTTCTGTATTTGCGGCGCCTCTTATCAGCATGATCTTCGGACTTTTTGAGCTTCGTGAAAGCCGCTATATTCGCCATAAAACCGCAAGAGCCGTGTCCGGCACAGAGGATCTGCTTTTTTCTTTTATCAATTTTATTTGTTTGCCGATAACCGCTTATTCTTCGGCCGATGCGGCGATCCGTGCGGTTTACAGATCTTTTGTGAGCGGCAGAAAAATGTTGGAATGGACAACTGCCGACTCGTTTGATAAAAAATTAAAGGGTTCGTTTTCAGAAACCTTGATGTCAATGCTTCCGCAATTTTCGGGCATACTGTTCTTTTTCAGGCTGACGTTTTTACCTGTTGGGGTTTTGTGGGTCTTTGCTCCGTTTGTACTTTATTTCCTTTCAAAAACAAAGAAGAATGATCGTAAGATTGAACATCCCGAGTTTTATTCGGAATGTATGGCTGATATCTGGAAGTATTTTGAGACTTTTTTGAATGAACGCAATAATTATCTTCCGCCTGATAATTTTCAGGAGGCTCCCGTCAGAATCTGCGCTGAAAGAACCTCTCCCACCAATATAGGCCTTGCTCTTCTTTGTACGGTCGGGGCGTTTGATATGGGATTTATCAACGCGGAGAGAATGTTTTTTCTTTTGGATAAGCAAATATCTTCAATCGAAAGCCTCGAAACGGTCAACGGTCATTTCCTTAATTGGTATGAGACAACAACAAAGAAACCTCTGTATCCGAGATTTGTTTCCACTGTCGATAACGGTAATTTGGCGGTCTGTCTTTATACCCTTAAAAATGCAATGCTTTCCTTTGGAGGGGATCCGGCAAGATCTCTTGCCGAAAGGATATTGAATCTTATTGATCAAAGTGATTTTACGTTTCTGTACGATAAAAAACGTGAGCTTTTCAGAATAGGGTATGATGTTGAAAACAACAGGTTTACCGATTCACATTACGACCTTTATGCTTCGGAATCACGGTTAACAAGTTATTTTGCGGTCGCAATGGGTATCGTTTCAAAAAAACACTGGGCATCACTCGATAGGTTTTATACGTTAAACAACGGATTTCTCGGTATAAAAAGCTGGAGCGGCACGATGTTTGAATATTTTATGCCTCATATCTTTTTGCCGGTATATGAGTGCTCAGCAGATGAGGAAATGCTGAAGTTTGCTCTTGATCGTCAGCAAAAATTTGTTCCTTACGGGGTTCCGTGGGGGATTTCGGAAAGTGCATATTATGCTTTTGACCGTGATCTGAATTATCAGTATAAAGCTTTCGGTGTTCGGGATCTTTCTGTTAATGGCGGTGCTGAACGTAAAGAAGATTGTGTTGTCAGCCCGTATTCATCGTTTTTAACATTGCCGTTAGCAAACGGCAGCGATGTTAAGAAAAATCTTGATATTTTTTCTTCGATCGGTGCTAAAGGTGAATACGGCTATTATGATGCCGTAGATTATCCGTCTTTTTCTGCAAACAGTATGGAATCTGTTGTTATGAACAGTATGGTTCATCATTTGGGTATGTCGTTTTTGGCTTGTGAGAATTATCTTAAAAATAATATTGTTGTTAACCGTTTTATGGATGAACGTATGCATGCCTTTTCTTGCCTTCTGAAACAGCGGCCCCCGTCAAGTGTTGTCCGTTACGGAGAACATCCAACCGAACAGAAGAATAAAAATGACAGATACCGTCCACGTGCGGAGGACTGTGTGCCTGTTTCGGTTGACGAACCTACTGTTCGGGCTCTTACGGGAGGAAAACTTACCGATATTGCCACTGATTCCGGTAACGGCTATCTTTTGTTTAACGGTGAAAGCGTAACAAAGGTTCGCGATATGATAAAAGCACCCAAGGGGATCTTTTCAATGATAAGGATCGGCGGAAAAGTGCTTCCTTTAACTTTTGCTCCGCTTTATGACAGAAAGGTTCAGTATAAAACTCTTTTTGAAGACGGAAAATGTGTTTTTTACGCCAAAACACGTTATGCTCAAGCAACTCAAAGCGTAACTCTTGATCCTCTTTCTTCATGCGAGATACGTGAGTTTTCTGTTAAAAGCAATGTTCCGTCCGAAACAAACGGAGACTTTTTATTCTATCTTGAACCGGTTCTTTTCAATACTGCCGCAGAGCGTGCTCATCCTGCATTCTCCTCTCTTTTTCTTGAGGCTTATTTTGATAAACAAAATAACGTTGTTTTTATTCACAGACGGCCGCGTGACGGTGTTTCTGATAACGGAGAAATGTGGCTTGCTGTTGGATGTGATACGGAATTTGAGTTTGAATTATCCCGCTTTTCTGTTTTAAAAAGAGGACTTGCGGAACGTTCTCTTCCCGATGCTTTTGATCTGCCGTTTTCGTGTAAAACAGAAGGCCCTGTAGATGCTTGTGTCGCGTTGAAAACAAAATTTGATGCTTCATCGGCAGAGCCTTTCCGTGTTTATATTTCTGTTGACAAAACACGGGACGGTGCTCTTTCGTCTGTGCTGAAAGCGAAAGGCTCATCGTTTGACCGTATTGCGGGAAAGAATGCCTCGGAGATCTTACGCGTTTACAAAGCATTCTCTGTAAAAAAAGAAGATGTCGGGCTTTACGAATTGATCCTTTCCGATCTGTTTTCGTCAAAGAAAAACGATCATTTACCTTCCGGCGGAACTGAGATCTTATGGAAATACGGTGTTTCGGGTGACTGTCCGATAATTCTTGTCAAAACGGATGAGACAAATATTCAAAGATGCGGTTCTTTTATAAAAGCTTTTTTGTTACTGAAAAATGCAAATATTACGTGCGAGCTTGTGATATGCTTTTCGGAAGGGGGAGGGTATGAAAGACGTCTCTGGAATTATCTTCGTTCGTGCTTCCGCGAATTTTTAAAAGAGGACATTATAGATCAAAGAAACGGTGCGTTTCTGTTGAATATCTCCGAAATAGCTGATTTTAATGTGTTTCGGTCTGTTGCGGCTTTCTATGTCGATCTTTCAAAAAACAATGCGATAAAGCCACAAAAACAGTTTTATCCTTTGCCCTTGTCTAAAAAGACAGAGCCAAAAGAGCTTCTGTATACCGAAAAAATGGGGCTTGGCGGTTTTATTGACGGCGGCTTTGGTATTGACGATAAAAACGTTTTTGAATACCGTCCGGTCTGGAGCCATGTCCTTGCAAATCCTGCTTTCGGCACTGTTTTAACAGAAAACGGACTTGGCTTTACGTTTGCGAAAAATTCTTCTCTCAATAAATTAACACCTTGGTCGGGTGACCCTGTTTGCGGCTGTGACGGAGAACATCTTGCCGTTACGTGTGACGGTCAACGGTACGATCTTCTTTCGGGAGCTTCTGTTTCGTTTCTTCACGGTCGGGCAGAGTACAGATCTTGCGTGGACGGGGCTGATTTTACGGTCAAGGTCTTTGTTCCCGAAAATATTTCGGCAAAGATAATGATCGTTTCTGTTGAAAACAAAGGCGGGGATAAAAGCGTAAGCTTTGAAGCCGATATTCTGATGGATTCTCATAGAAAAATAGGTGGTGCTGTTTGTGAATGCTCCGCAAATGCTTTGTTTTACACAAATCCGTTCAACAACTCGTTCTCCGATGGATGTGCTTTTGTTTGCGGAGAAAAAACAGACGGAAAAGAAGTTTTTTTCAGCGTTGAAGAGGGGAAAAAGAAAACCTCGTTTTTCGTTCTCGGTTATGCGCGGAACAGGGCCTGTGCGGAGTCTGTTGCTGACTCTCTTGATATATATACCGTTTACGGTGAGCTTGAACGTGCGGAACAGTCGAAGCCTGTTATTAAAATAAAAACACCGAGCAACGAACTTGATCTTTTTTATAACACCTTTCTGTTTTCTCAAATAATCAATTCACGGATTTATGCAAGAAGCGGATTTTATCAGTGCGGCGGTGCTTTTGGTTTTCGGGATCAGCTTCAGGATTGCATCTGTGTTTCATCTTTTAAACCTCGTTTGTTGAAAAAACAGATACTTCGTGCCGCCTCAAGGCAGTTTATCGAGGGCGATGTTTTTCATTGGTGGCATGATCTTCCGAACGGTCCCAAAGGTTCAAGGACAAGATTTTCGGACGATCTTTTGTGGCTCCCGTATGCTGTTTGCGAATATGTTGATAAGGTTGGACGAGACGATATTTTATGGTGTGAAGCTGAATACCTTGTCGGACGTTCTCTTGAAGACGGTGAGAACGAGGCGTATATTGAGGCTTCATCGTCAGAAAATACCGAAAATATTTTTCTTCACTGTGTTCGGGCTATAAATAAAGCCTGTACGTTTGGATCTCATGGGCTTGTTTTGTTCGGGTGCGGTGACTGGAATGATGGAATGAACGGTATTCAGGGCGGCGAAAGTGTTTTTACAACTATGTTTGCGATTGCTGTTCTTGAACGTTTTTCGGCACTTTGCAGAAAGCTCGTTGAAAATGAAATGGCTGAATTCTGTGCCGAATGTGCGGAAAAATACCGTGATGCGATAGAAAAACATTGCTATGATAACGATCGGTTCGTCAGAGGTTTCTTCGCGGATGGCACACCCTTCGGATCTGCCAAAAATGTTGACTGTAAAGTGGATCTGCTTCCTCAAAGCTTTGCCGCTATCGTTGGCGGCTTTGATGATGTTAAAGT